>JAGATY010000017.1 GCA_017621035.1 Bacteroides sp.
CATAAATTAGTAGCCCCTTTGTACAAAATATTTATATTATATATATAATAGTAATTTTTAAATAGAAGCATACACCTACAGAAAAATAACTGTCATTACTGTCATTACTGTCATAAATCATACTATCCCATGATACCTATTTCTGTCTTCGTATGGTTGTATCTTTGTCGTGTAATCGAAAGGGAGGAAAGATAGTAATCTTGGTGCACAAAGATTTAAATCTTTCGGCCGGAAGATTTAGGGAAGTGCACAGCCCGCCATTTTAAATTACTGACTCCACTTTAAGAAGCCGAAAGACTACTTCTTAAATAAAATCAAAATAGCTTCTAAAAATTGAGTCAATAAAGAATAATCTTTATCCGAATTGGGACACGCCTGCAAACTAAAATCTTCGTTCCTTTGTTGAGCTGAATCAAAAACTAAAACTAAACTCATTGAACCATGAACCTGAATAAAGATGCCAAGGAACTAATCAAGCGCAACAGCATGCTACTATGCAGTCTGATGAAACAAATGTACCACTACACTTTCAACGAGCTGCAACACATCTGTCGACTGGGCGATACCGACCTCTGCCTGGCCATCGTGCGACTACTGCAGGAGGGGAAGCTTCAGCAAAGCCGCAATGGGCAAAACGTCTACTACATGCTGGTTGGATGAGGCGGAGAGAAGGCGATTTCAAACAACTTCTTAAAAAGAAAACAAGAAATGCTTGCGAGTTCCAAAAGAAAGAAGTACTTTTGTGCCCGATTATTCCGAACCGGGTTCGAGCAAGAGCATTCTGAGTCATCAGAAGCCACCCGACGGAGCTAACTAAAATACATTATATCATAAATGTACGCAATTGTAGAAATTAACGGTCAGCAATTTAAAGCAGAAGCTGGCAAGAAACTGTTCGTACACCACATGCAAGAAGCAGAAGCCGGTGCAACAGTAGAGTTTGACAAGGTTCTTTTGGTAGACAACGACGGTAACATCACCGTAGGCCTCCCCACCGTAGAAGGTGCAAAGGTTGTTTGCGAAGTGGTATGCGAACTGGTAAAGGGTGACAAAGTTCTTGTTTTCCACAAGAAGAGAAGAAAAGGTTACCGCAAGTTGAACGGTCATCGTCAACAGTTCACAGAGTTAACAGTTAAAGAAGTAGTAGCTTAATCATTAAAAACAGTAAGAAGAAATGGCACATAAAAAAGGTGTCGGTAGTTCTAAGAACGGCCGCGAATCAGCAAGTAAGAGATTAGGCGTTAAGATATTTGGTGGCGAAGCTTGCAAGGCAGGTAACATCATCGTACGTCAAAGAGGTACTGAATTCCACCCGGGCAACAATATCGGTATGGGTAAAGACCACACCCTGTATGCTTTGGTAGACGGAACTGTAAAGTTCAAAGTAGGTAAAGAGAACAAGCGTTCTGTATCTGTTATCCCTACAGAAACCGCAGAAGCATAAGATTCTGAACAACAACATAGACAAGGGGCGCAAACCAACACGTTTGCGTCCCTTTCTTTTTGGCTTTGTTTTGCATGAGGGAGGGAGCCATTCTTCCTTCATCGCCATCTATCTTCCCTTTCACACCAAAGTTTACCTGCTAAAGTTGAGATTATTCACAAATAACATGTAACTTTGCCCGCAATATCAATCTGAAAGTAAAAACGTAATTATAACTACAAAACTATCAATAATGAATAGAATCGTTAGCAAAGAACAGTTTTCGGAGAAGGTGTTCAAACTAGAAGTGGAGGCTCCACTGATTGCACGCTCGCGCAAAGCCGGCCACTTTGTAATTGTACGTGTGGACGAAAAGGGTGAACGTATGCCACTCACCATTGCGGGAGCTGATACCACCAAGGGAACCATTACGCTGGTGGTACAAACCGTAGGACTCTCTTCCACCAAGCTTTGTCGCCTGGAACCGGGAGAATATGTGGCCGATGTGGTAGGCCCGCTCGGTCAAGCCACCCACATTGAGAAGTTCGGTACCGTGGTGTGTGCCGGAGGTGGCGTTGGCGTAGCCCCCATGTTGCCCATCATTCAGGCGTTGAAAGAGGCCGGAAATCGTGTCATCTCCGTCTTGGCCGGACGTAGCAAGGAGCTTATCATCTTGGAAGAAGAAGTGCGCAAGTCGTCCGACGAGGTCATCATCATGACCGACGATGGCTCTTATGGTAACAAAGGATTGGTGACAGAAGGCATCGAAAGCGTCATCAAGCGCGAGAAGGTAGACAAGTGTTTTGCCATCGGTCCTGCCATCATGATGAAGTTCTGTTGCTTGCTGACAAAGAAATATGAAATTCCTACCGATGTATCGCTGAACACCATCATGGTGGATGGCACAGGTATGTGTGGTGCTTGTCGTATCACCGTAGGCGGAAAAACAAAGTTCGTATGCGTGGATGGTCCCGAATTTGATGGTCATCTGGTGGACTTCGACGAGATGTTCAAACGCATGGGGTCGTTTAAGGATGTGGAACGGGAAGAAGTGGAGAGATACCAGGAACACGCCAACAGACCCGGACCCCATCCCAACCTTCCCCAAGGGGAAGGAGTAGATAGCTCAAGTAAAGAGGACATTTCACTCCCCTCCCTTGGGAGGGGTGAGGGGATGGGTCCACTCCTCGACCGCAAGGCTCCCTGGCGCGAAGAGTTGCGAAAGAGCATGAAGCCGAAGGAGCGCACAGCCATCCCTCGTTGCCCGATGAACGAACTAGACCCGGTGTATCGCGCCACCACTCGTACCGAAGAGGTAAACACCGGCTACACCAAGGAGCAAGCCATGACGGAGGCTAAGCGTTGCTTGGATTGCGCCAACCCCACCTGTATGCAAGGTTGTCCGGTAAGCATCAACATCCCCTCATTCATCAAGAACGTAGAGCGTGGAGAATTTCTGGAGGCTGCTCGCGTATTGAAACACACCTCTGCCTTGCCCGCCGTATGTGGTCGTGTATGTCCGCAAGAAAAGCAGTGCGAAAGCCAATGTATTCACCTGAAGATGAACGAGCCGGCCGTGGCCATCGGTAACCTGGAACGTTTTGTTGCCGACTACGAGCGCGAGAGTGGAAACGCCATTCTTCCGGAATTGGCACCACGCAATGGCAAGAAGATTGCCGTTGTTGGTTCTGGTCCTGCGGGATTGAGCTTTGCCGGCGACATGGTGAAGTATGGCTATGACGTGACGGTATTCGAGGCTCTTCATGAGATTGGTGGCGTGCTGAAGTATGGCATCCCCGAATTCCGCCTGCCCAACAAGATTGTGGATGTGGAAATCAACAACCTGGAGAAGATGGGTGTAAACTTTGTAAAGGACTGCATCGTAGGAAAGACCATCAGCGTGGAGGAGCTTCAGCAGGAAGGTTATGCAGGCATCTTCATTGCCAGTGGTGCCGGATTGCCCAACTTCATGAACATACCGGGTGAGAATAGCGTGAACATCATGTCGAGCAACGAGTATCTGACACGTGTCAACCTGATGGATGCTTCCAATCCGGAGACCGACACGCCCATCAATCCGGCCAAACGCGTCATCGTTGTGGGTGGTGGCAATACAGCTATGGACTCTTGTCGTACGGCCAAACGTTTGGGAGCCGAAGAGGTTTACATTGTCTATCGTCGTAGCGAGGCCGAAATGCCTGCCCGTCTGGAAGAGGTAAAACATGCCAAAGAGGAGGGCATCCAATTCCTCACCCTGCATAACCCTCTTGAATACATTGCCGACGAAAAGGGTGCCGTAAAGCAAGTGGTACTGCAAAAGATGGAACTGGGCGAGCCGGATGCAAGTGGACGTCGTAGCCCGGTGGCAATCCCCGGAGCAACCGTTACGTTGGATATCGACATGGCGATAGTAGCGGTAGGCGTGTCTCCCAACCCCATTGTGCCTACATCAGTAAAGGGCTTGGAATTGGGACGCAAGAATACCATTGCCGTAAACGAACAGATGCAAAGTAACATCCCCACCATCTATGCCGGTGGCGATATTGTTCGCGGAGGTGCTACCGTTATCCTTGCCATGGGTGATGGACGACGTGCTGCCCTGAACATGCACGAAAGCTTGCAAGGCAAATAAGAAGAAGCCTCTTTGAGGAAAGAACCATATCAGGACACGGATTGGACAAGCAGTGTTTCATGCTTCTACACCAATCCGTGTCTTTTTTTATAAAAATCAAAACAGCTTCTTAGGTAAGAAAAGAAGTTTGCACTATCTTTGTGCTCTCAAACATCAATAACAGGAAACTAAGAGAAAATATAACAATATGCTTACCATTAAACAAATTACCGAGAACACCGAAGCGGTGATTCGCGGACTGGAAAAGAAGCACTTCAAGAATGCACAAGAAGCTATCAATCAAGTATTAGCTTGTAACGACAAGCGTAAAAGCAATCAAGCCGTATTGGATAACAATCTGGCAGAAGTAAACCAACTTTCCAAATCCATCGGCATGCTGATGAAAGAGGGAAAGAAGGAAGATGCCGAATCGGCCAAAGCACGTGTAGCCGAGCTGAAGGAAGCTAACAAGACACTACAAGCCGATATGGATAATGCTGCTACCGAGATGCAGAACATTCTCTACACCATACCTAACATTCCTTACGACGAAGTACCCGAAGGAGCTACCGCCGAAGATAACCTCATCGTTAAGACCGGTGGCATGGAAAACGAACTTCCGAAAGACGCACTCCCCCACTGGGAACTGGCTAAGAAGTATGATTTGATTGACTTCGACCTGGGTGTAAAGATTACCGGTGCAGGTTTTCCCGTCTACAAAGGTAAAGGTGCCCAACTTCAACGCGCACTCATCAACTTCTTCCTCGACGAAGCCCGCAAGAGTGGCTACACCGAAATCATGCCCCCTACCGTGGTAAATGCAGCTTCTGGATATGGTACAGGACAGCTTCCCGACAAGGAAGGCCAGATGTATCATTGCGAAGTAGACGACCTCTACCTTATTCCTACCGCTGAAGTTCCCGTTACAAACATCTATCGCGATGTGATTCTGGACGAGAAGCAATTGCCCATCAAGAACTGTGCCTACACCCAATGTTTCCGTCGTGAAGCCGGTTCATATGGTAAAGATGTGCGTGGTTTGAATCGTCTGCACGAGTTCTCCAAGGTAGAATTGGTACGCATCGACAAGCCTGAACACAGCAAGCAATCACACCAGGAGATGCTCGACCATGTAGAAGGCTTGCTAAAGAAGCTTGAACTTCCGTATCGCATCCTTCGTCTGTGTGGTGGAGACATGAGCTTTACGGCTGCTATCTGCTACGACTTCGAGGTCTATAGCGAGGCTCAAAAGCGTTGGTTGGAGGTAAGTTCCGTATCTAACTTCGACACCTATCAAGCCAACCGACTGAAGTGTCGCTATCGTAGCGCCGAGAAGAAGACCGAACTTTGCCACACGCTCAACGGTTCTGCTCTGGCATTACCTCGTATTGTTGCCGCATTGTTGGAGAACAATCAGACACCGGAAGGCATCCGCATGCCGAAAGCACTGGTTCCCTATTGCGGATTTGAAGTAATCGACTAATCCCTATCCTCGCCCGTCTTGCAACTATGTTGAAGAGAAAAGACGGGCAGATAGCGCATTACAAGCATACAAGCTATAACACAAAGGCACAGAGATACTTGACTTCTCTGTGCCTTTTGTTTTTGCTACCCCCATTTCCATACCAATAAACACAAAAAAGGACGGCTTATTACACCGTCCTTTTCTTATAGAAAGCCGCATCGATGATGTGATGAAACTCCGAAAGACATGATTTGAGTGCTCGTCCTCTTTGTAATCCACCGACTCAAAGGTTACCCCGAAGGGCGTGGCCCGCCATTGAGAATCGAAGCTTGTCTCGGTATTTCAGATAAATTTGATGAGTTTCCCGATCCAACCAATGCGGCTATTGTTTCTCTTTAGCACTACAAAGATAACAAGTCTGACGAGAAAATGCAAGCAAATAAACGATAAAAATTTATCAAACCACGCAAAAAAAATCTCGCTTCTAAGCCAACTTCCTGATACAAAGAAGATAGTAAAGGAATAAGTTGACGAGTTAACAAGTTAACGAGTTGACGAGAAACCTTGTGTTTTGCCAACTCGCCAACTCATATCTAACAAGATTTTGGTCTTTATCTCCCTATTAACTTAAAGAGATTATCTATCCAATAGGTCGCTAGATTTCCACACATGCTTGACGAATGCTTCTGCGTGGGTGCAATGGAACTCGTGTCCACGCATGCGACCAATAACCTCGTGCCACTTTTCTATGTTAGCTGCCGTGCCTTGACTAACGTGACAAAGGTAAGCCTTACGCTTTTGCTCCACGGTGGAATCTATGTTTACATACACCGTAGGTGCAAACATCTGTGTCTGCATGCCTGTCATCACCTCGCCATAGTAGAGGTCGAAGGAGTGATCGCTTCTACGCCAAGCATCGTAAACTAAGATAGAGCAGACTCTGTGGTCACGGTGAGCATCTATCGGCCAGTGAGTTATCACCAAGTCGGGTTGCTCTCGGTCGATAAGATCCTTCATCTCTTTGTAACGTTCTTTGTTCACCTGACTATCGCCATCTATCTGTGTCATGAAGACCGGACGGATTCCCATCACCTCGCAAGCGTTGATTGACTCTTGCCGACGTATGGCCGCAGCCTCCTCGGCCGACTTACCGGGGATGCCTCCCTCACCGCAAGTAAAGTAGACGCAAACCACCTCACAACCTTGTTCTTTTAACTTCAGCATGGTTCCTCCGCACATCGATTCGGGGTCATCGGGGTGCGCACCTATAACCAGTGCCTTTTTGTACTTTCCCGTGATAGGCTCTTGAGCCATCAATGTAGCTGCCAGCATGAGCAGCATCAGCGTAAAAAGTTTTCTCATAGTAGTAATTGTTTAATGACCGAACAAATATACACCTTTTCATTGGTACAGACAAACCTCGGAGCGTTTTTTCACAAGAGTCCCTTCCCACCTATTGCAAGCAACCGGTACACGCTTGCGAAACACCTGCTTCTCTTAACCTTCTCTGCTTTGACTTTTACTCTTCTCACCCTCCGCATTAAAAGGAACGATGCACAAGATGGCATCTTATGTTGCACAAGATGGCATCTTGTGTAGCACAAGTTGGCATCTTGTGCAGAGGAGGTACTAGTGCGGAAGTAAGAAAGAAGCAGTCCCGCACCTGTCCGGTAACTATCCGAAACATGTGCGGGACTGATGAAAATGGGGGAAAGTGTGAGTGGGAAGAGTAGGCGGAACAGATGCTTTACAGCTTTGCCAGCTCTCTGTACAACCGTTGCACCGGCAAGCCCATGATGTTGAAATAACTTCCGCTGATGTTCTCTACGCCGATGAAGCCAATCCACTCTTGCACACCATAGGCACCGGCCTTGTCCATCGGGTGATAATTATCTACGTAGTAGGCAATCTCTTCCTCAGAAAGGCGGGCGAAGTGTACTTCGGTGCGGGCAGAGAAGCTATGTTGCCAGTCGGTTGTGGTAAGACAAACGCCTGTAAACACCTCATGTCTCTTGCCCGACATGGCTTGAATCATGCGGATGGCATCTTCTCGGTCGGTTGGTTTTCCCAAGACACGCCCCTCCAGCCACACGATGGTGTCGGCCGTAATCATCAGTTCGCCGGGTTGGAGAAGGGTGCGATAAGCGTCGGCCTTCTCTTTGCTGATGTAGAGCGGAATGTCTGCGCCTTGCAGGGTGTCAGGGTAAGATTCATCGATGTCAGGTAGGGTGCGCACCTCATAGTCAACTCCCAGGCCGGTCAGTAACTCTTTCCGTCGGGGGGAGTTACTGGCCAGAATCACTTTGTACTTCTTTAGATTGTCTAGCATACTCATATCTTTCTTTATCGTGACTTGTTACCATCCGAAGGCTTTCTCGTTGGCCAGCCACAAACCATTCACTTTCAGGTATTGTTCCACTATGTCGCGCCCGCATCCGTAACCACCTTCGGCATGGGAGATATACTTGGAAATGGCTTTTACCTCGGGTACGGCATCCCTCGGACAACAAGGAAGACCGCACAGACGCATCACTTCCAGGTCGGGAATGTCGTCACCCACGTAGAGAATCTCTTCATTGGAGAGGCCATGACGGGCACAAAAGTCGTGGTAATCTTTTATTTTAATGGAGGAGCCGATATAGATATCCTCGGCCGGAATACCTAGTGAAAGGAAGCGTTTGCGCACCGCTTCTGTCTTGGCTCCGGTAATGATGCCCAGGCGCACACCTTGCTTGGCGGCCAGATGAATGGCATAACCGTCTTTGATGTTTACCGTACGCATCGGTTCTCCCTCTATGCTCATGGGGATGACATTAGCACTAAGCACGCCGTCCACATCGAAAAGCAGTGCTTTTATCTTCTTCAAGTCGTAATTGATGGTGCTCATTGTTGTGTATGATTTAAGTTTGATGATTGCTAAGTTTAAGACTTGCGAGAGGCTGGTTCGGAAGATGACGAGCGTGCCATCTGATGAATACTCTCACTCAAGGCTTTGTAAAGGGATTGAAGATGCGGTTCGTCGGCCAGCATCTGCAAGTGCTTTTCCATGACGTTTACATCGTTGCGCACGGCCGGGCCGGTTTGTGCTTGCCGAGGGTCTAACTGGTGCACCTTGCGAGCCGTTTCGTCAATCAGCGAAAGCATGGATGAAAAGGGAAGGTTGTATTTCTCCAGCAATCCGGCACTCAGGGCATACATGTGATTGGCAAAGTTACTACAGAACACGGCGGCCAGGTGAAGAGAGCGACGTTGCTCAGAGTCAGCTTCGTAGACATGGTTTGTCAGCTCTCCGGCCACTTCTTTCAAGAGGCAGACATCGTCAGCGCAACGAGCCTCGACAAAGAGAGGTATCTCGCTGAAGCATACGTCGCGTTGCTTACTGAACGTCTGCATGGGGTAGAATACTCCGTAACGGTCGGCACCGTGCTCCTCCCAAATGTTCATCGGGATACTGCCTGCCGTGTGTACCCACAACGACTCTTCCCTACCCTTCAGCAGTGAAGGAATCAGTTCGGGCAATACGGCATCCTTCAGGGCTACGATGTACAGGCCGGCTTCGGTAGTCAGGCCATCAATCTCTGTCACAGGTTCGGCCTGCAAGAGTTCGGCCAGTTGGGTGGCACTCTCATTCGTGCGACTATAAACCTGCACAATGGTATAGCCCGCCTGCTTGAGAGCTTTGCCCAAATGGGTAGCCAAGTTGCCTGCACCTACAAGTACAATGGGGAGAGAATGGGTGAGCTCTTTCATGGTAGCCTCATCTTGTTGCCAACCAATAGAGTATGATGCCCAACACCAGTAAGGCAATGGGCAACAGATAGGCCGACATGGTTCCTATCAATGCAGATATCAAACCGAAGTTCAGAATGAGCCACAACCCGATGAGGACTAAGCCAACCGACTTGTCGTGTTTGAACAACAGGAAGATAATAGCTGTATAAAGCAGGAAGTTGTCTTTGTTCATCACCCACGGAAGGCCGATGGAAGCAAAGTGAATCAACTTATCTGCCAGGTATAAGATGCCGAAAACAATCAGCGTGATAGCGGTTGCCTTGTACGTGTCGCGATTATTGTTTGCCTTTGCCACAGTTACTCTCCTCCGTATTTATTGAGATGAATCTTCTCCCACTGGAGATGCTCTTCGTTGAAAGGTTTACGCTCCATGCCCTTATGACCAATGGCAATCACGCTCAACACTTGGAGCTGCAAGGGGAGTTCCAGTACATCGTGCACATAATCATTGCTGGGAATACCGCTTACCGTCAGACGTTCGCGCACCTGAACCCAACAGCTTCCCAAACCCAGGTCTTCGGCTTGCAATTGAAGGTAGATGGAAGCGATGGCAGCATCTTCAATCCAAACGTCGCTTGCTAACGGATCGGCCGTCACTACCACAGCCAGAGCGGCATCGGCAATAAACTGAGAAGCCTGCTCCTTACAGAGTGAAAGCTTCTTCAACACTTCTTTATCATCTACTACCACAAACTGCCAAGCATTGCTTCTCTTGGAAGTTGGTGCCATCAGTGCAGCTTTCAGCAGGCTTACCACCTCTTCCTGAGTCAGTTCCTCGTCAGTAAACTTACGCATGCTGCGGCGATTCTTAATCAATTCACTAAAACTTTCCATAATCTTTTAGTTTATTAGGGGACAAAGATAGAGAAAAGATACGAAAGTGAATACGAAGCAAGAAATATTTCAAAAGCGATAGAAATAGAACTCTTTTGGATTTTCTGAATCAAATATTCTCCTATCTCCAATAAAATAAATAACTTTGCGATAGTTCAATCCAATATTTTTAATGAGTGCAGATAAAACATCTTTAAATCATTGCAACCTGATATCGTATGAAACGAATAAGAATATTTATAAGCAGTGTGCAAAGTGAATTTGCAAAAGAACGGGCAATGCTTTGTCAGTACATTAGAACAGATGCTTTGCTGGGTAAGTTCTTTGAACCATTCATTTTTGAAGAAGTTCCGGCAAATGAAAGCGATCCAAAGTGTTCCAGAGATGTACCAGAGGCGTACCAGAGCGTGCCAGAGCAACTGATTGAACTCATAAAGAAGAACTCCTCTATATCAAGAGCCACACTTTCTAAACAGTTGAAGATTAGCGAAAGACAAGTAAGAAAAATAATAGAACAGTTACGCAACAGTGGGCAATTAACCCGTGAAGGGGGTGATTATAATGGAAAATGGGTGATTCATGAAATAGAACGCTAACCAATATTTTGCACGCAATGGCACTGAAACTCACTACATACGTCCGAGGGAGTGAGGTTCCTGAGTTACCGGGAAGCAATACTTTTCACTCTACCGAACTGTTTCACGTCTACGAAGCAACGCCGGGATACACTCCTGTACTGATTGTTGCCAGCCAAGACGGGAAGCCGGTTGCCAAGTTACTGGCGGCCATACGCAAGAGTGTCCGTATGTTTCCGCCCGGCATCATCAAGCGATGTGAGGTGTATGGTAGTGGAGAATACTTTGATTCCGAGATTGACAAGGAGACTCTCTTCCAGGAAATGCTCCAACGACTGACGGAAGAAGTGTTACAACATTGCTTCTTGATTGAGTTTCGAAACCTGGAAAACAACATGACAGGTTACAAAGCTTTCTGTGCCAACCGTTACTTTCCCATCACTTGGTTGCGGGTAAGGAACTCTCTGCACGGTACTGTAGCTTATGATAGTCGGTTCAGTCCCTCGCGCATCCGGCAGATTAAGAAGGGATTAAAGGCAGGAGCTGAAGTACGGGAAGCAAGTTCGGAGGAAGAAATCAGGCAGTTTGCCCAGATGTTACACCGTGTTTACTCCTCCAAAATACGACGCCACTTCCCCAGCATTGCCTTCTTTATGCAACTGGAAAAGCATTTCCTGGAGCAACGGATGGGGAAAATCTTTATCGTTTACTACAAGGGAAAGATTATCGGAGGCAGTGTTTGTGTATATTCCGGTAAGGATGCCTACCTTTGGTTCTCCGGCGGAATGCGTAAAACATATGCCCGCCAATACCCCGGCATCTTAGCCGTATGGAAGGCTTTGGACGACGCAACTCGTCAGGGATTCGAACATTTGGAGTTTATGGATGTGGGACTTCCCTTTCAGAAGCACGGCTATCGTGACTTTGTACTTCGCTTTGGTGGTAAACAAATCAGTACCCGTCGTTGGTTTCGCTTCCGTTGGGAGTGGCTCAACAAGCTACTGATAAGGGTTTACAAATAAACACCACGCACTTTTCACCGGAAGAGCACGCTGTTACAACCCAAAGAGCACGCAGTTATAAAGAAAAGAGCACGCAGTTACAACCGTAAATGCGTGCTCTTTTGTCAGGTATCAATCGTATATCAGAGAACAACGTAGACTACAAAGCTATGAGCCGGAACGTTAACCGTTGCGCCTACGGTTTCGGTTTCACCCGTCATGTAGTTAGTCCAGGTTCCTTCCAAACCGCTCTTAGGCAGACTGACAGCCTTGGTGTCATGGGTGAAGTTACCCAGTACCATCAACTTCTTACCGGTTACACTCTCAGAGTAGAGTGAGCGACCTTCCAGCCAGTTACCGGTTTCCACCTGTGTTGTTGAGTTCCAATTGTGGGTAACGTTAGAGACATTCCAACTGAAGGTTGCTTCGTCGAACAGTTCCGGATAGCCGTTACGCAGCTGCATCAACTTGCAATAAGTGTCATACAAACCCTTGCGGTCGGCATTATCAAAGTACTCCCAGCGGATGGGCTTCCGGTCTGTACGATGTTCTTCACCATTAACGACCTCGCCTGAAGAGTTAGCATTGATGGAGACATCGTAGCCCAGTTCACCAAATTGCCATATCATCTTCGGGCCTGGAACGGTGAGGAAGAAGGCGGTATTTACGGCCAATTGCTTCATGCGGGTAGTAAGGTTGGTCTGCATGTCGTAGTGCCCCCACATAACTTGCTTGTAACCCATGCGTTCTTCATCGTGACTCTCCATGAATCCTACCCAGTTTGGAGTGCTTCTGTACATGCTTGCAAAGGAACTGTTTTCACCCCAAGCCATGGCCGACTGGCAATATGCGTTATTCAGGTTGTTCCACATATGGAGACCGTCTGCAGCCAACTCTTTTTCTTCAGCGTCGGCACAGAAGTGTTCAAGCACAACAAAAGCATCTGCTTTCACCGCTTTGATGGCAGCATTGTAGTCCTTCAAGATGGCAATACGGCTGGCATCATAAGCACTATTATCGGCAGAGGCAGACTTTCCTGCGTTTTGTGTAAAGCCCTTAGTGAGGTCGAAACGGAAACCATCCAGCTTATATTCTGTCAGCAAGAACTGCAAATTGCGCTTTACAAACTTGCGGACAAGCTCACTTTCATGGTTGAAGTCGTGGAACACACTGTACGGGTGAGGGGCATCGACGTTGAACCAGGGGTTGTTCTTAGCCGTCTTGTTGTTGGCACTGTCCCAATAGAGCTTGGCAAAGGGGTGTGCACCGGTGGCATGGTTATACACAACGTCCAGGATTACAGCGATACCATTCTGGTGGCAGATGTCGATAAATTCCTTATACATCTTCTTGGTACCATAGGCCTTATCCATAGCGAAGAAGAAGCAAGGGTTATATCCCCAGCTATCGTTACCGTCGAACTCTTGTGTCGGCATCAGCTCAATGGCATTCACGCCCATGGCCTTAAGGTAATCCAGCTTAGCCAACGCACCGTTCAAGTCGCCCGATTTGGTAAAGTCACGCAGGTGCATTTCGTAGATGACCAGATTGTTGGGTTCGGCTATGGTGAAGTCTGACACCTTCCAAGCGTACTCATCTTCCTGAATTTGGAAGGTTGAAACCACACCCTTGGCACCTTCGGGATAGGTCAGATTGCCGGGATAAGTGGAAGAAGATATCCACTTGTCGTTGTCCGGGTCGAAGATTTTCTCGGTATAAGGGTCGGCCAGACGCATGGAACCATCCTCTTTGGTGCCCACATAGTACTGGAATGCAACCTCGTCGGTGGAGCTGAGATTGGTCAACGTAATCCACCAGCATCCGGCAGCATCGTCGCGATACATCTGCGATTGTCCGTTCTCATCGTTGCTCAATGTCCATTTATTGAAGTCACCCACCACGTAAGCGTAATCCTTATGGTTGCCATTGAGGTCCTTATCATAGAGCACGAGGGTTACTGTTGAGTTGTCGATGATGTTGATACCCTCCACTACACCGGCAGGCATGGTGGCATACTTGATGGCAGCAGGCTCGAATGCCTTGTACTTATCATCCTTCACGGTGATGAAGAGGTCGGCTGTTTGTGATTGTGCATCGGCACTACGAATCACCACACCTATCTTATTTATAGCCATCTCTCCGCTGGCAAACCACTCGCGAACGGTGGGTGTGAGGTCGAGGCTCCAGGTGTTGTCGCCCAAGTTGGTCATCTTGAACTTATCTTCGTTTTGTCCCCATGTGGTAATTACATGCTCCCAAGCATCTTCTGTACCGGCACCAATGTGCACATAAAGGGCACTTTGGCCGTAGATTTTCTCACCGTTGGTTACTTTGTAGACGATTTTCAGTGCCTCATCTGCGTTGGCTTCGCTCGGAATGGTGGAGAGTCCGGCCGGCAACGAAGAGGCGAGACCTTGCTGAGTGATGGTGATGGTCTCTTTCAACGTACCACTCTTAATGATGACTTTAGCCTCGCGAGCCGCCAGTTCCTGGTTGGCAGCCACGTTCAAAACTACCTCTGTTTCAGTCAGTGCACGGGTATTGACTTGGGTCAGCCAAGCAGCTGCTTCCTTATCAATCTCCACTTCAAAGGCCAAGTTATGCTTTACCACCAGCTTCACTTCGCCACCTTCGGCACTCACGCTGAAGCTGTTTTTGGTCAGCGTAAGGGCATCTTCCGGCTTTTGTGTAACCTTGAAAGAGAGGGTTTTGGTACCACAAATGATGGAAACTTCGGCCGAGCGAGTATCTCCGGTACTGTTTTTCTCGGTAGAGATGGTCACCGTATGGTTTCCGGCCTTACCCGATTGCGGTTCTACTTTGCACCACGATGCGGCTCTGGTGGCCGTTTCGCTAACTACCGCCTTCCAAGCATTGCTTGTTTCAAAGCTGAATGACTGGGTGGTGGTTGCCGTACCATCGAAGTGCATGCCTTCGGTTATCAGATTCTGGTCTGCATCCGAAAGCTCGATGCTGTCGGGCAGAGGTTCGTCGTCACTACTACAAGCCGTGAATGCTCCCAGCAGTGTCACACACATTAAATAGAAAAAGAAAGGGAATTTACGTACATTCATTATGCGCATAATATTTGATTAAAGTTATACAAACATCGCAAAGGTAGCGCAATTTGTCTAGAGGGGAAACAGCTAAAGGAAGAAAAGCAAAGATAAAGTACTCGAAAACGTTTGCAACCCAACAGATTCCATCCTCACCCACTCCACTTGGCACTTGAATTTCAAGACCGGATGTAAACCTCTTCTCACTTCTCTTGAAAACTCTTCTTAACGTCAGTTCGACTTATGGCCTGAAAGACCATCTAGCAAATTCAGGTTTCTGATTCTTTTCCATATCCCTTCTCATCCCTCATGAAATCACCACTCATCCCCACCCCCTCCAGAAGTGTTCCTAGGTCATATAACGACCGATGAAAAGAAGAAAGGCTTTCTTCTTTCAGATAAAAGCCTTACTTGTTTTCAACAAACGTAATTTGATGTGGAATGAGTGGGCAAATGGGGACGGATGAGTGGGCAACCGAAAGGGCATGAGAAGATGCTTCGGGAAGAATGAAGTGCCAACAAGAAAGGTGGGCACAGGGGAACGGAAGATTGAGAAAATCTTGCTAACTTTGCCTGCAATTAAAAAGAAACAACTTATGCATAGTAGAGAAGAAAAACTGGAAGCCTTCGGGCGTTTCCTCGATGTACTGGACGAGTTACGCGAAAAGTGTCCGTGGGACCGCAAGCAAACCAACGAGAGTCTGCGTCCCAACACCATAGAAGAGACTTACGAGCTGTGTGATGCACTGATTCGTAACGATAAAAAGGAGATTTGTAAGGAGTTAGGCGACGTGTTACTGCACGTGGCATTCTATGCCAAAATAGGAAGTGAGACGGGTGACTTCGACATGAAGGACGTATGTGACCGGCTTTGTGACAAGCTCATCTTCCGACACCCTCACGTATTTGGAGACACAGTGGCCGAAACAGCCGGACAAGTATCGCAAAACTGGGAGCAACTGAAACTGAAAGAGAAGGACGGAAACAAGAGCGTACTGAGTGGAGTACCGGCCTCGCTGCCCTCACTCATCAAGGCTTATCGCATTCAGGACAAGGCACGCAACGTGGGCTTCGACTGGGAAGAGCGTACTCAGGTGTGGGATAAGGTGAAGGAAGAGATTGCCGAATTTCAGGCCGAAGTGGAGCACATGGATCAAAAGAAAGCGGAAGAAGAGTTTGGCGATGTGATGTTCAGCCTCATCAATGCAGCCCGTCTTTATAAAATCAATCCGGACAATGCGCTGGAACATACCAACCAGAAGTTCATTCGTCGCTTCAACTATGTGGAGGAGCACAGCATCCGTCAGGGGAAAAACCTGCAGGAAATGACGCTGGAAGAGATGGACAAACTATGGAACGAAGCTAAACAGCTGGAGAAAGAGTAATCAGCGGCAGACGTAAAAATACAAAAAGGGGAAACATGCAACGGACATGTTTCCCCTTTTCAGTTACTTATTATCGTTACGGTTGTTGCGATGACTTGCCACCGGGTTTGCCTTTCCCTTTGGGATGCATACCCTTCACCAGGTCACGATGAAACTTTACTTCCGCCCGTTGGATGAGGTAAATCTTGCGGAAAGGAAGAATCTTCTTGAACTTTTCATAATAACTCTTCTCCAACCGGTTCATCTCCTGACGGATATCATACACACTTTCCAGTATTTTTTCATACTGAGCTTCGGTTACATTCTCACCTTTCCCTTGGTGGAGTTGTTTCCACGATTCGGCATTCAGTTCCTTTTTCCGGTCTTGCAACTCGAAATAAAGGGGAAAGAAAGCCTCGGCTTCTGCATCAGTCAGTTCGGCTTTCTCGGTCAGAAAGGCCTGCTGCTTTGCCCGAAATTCTTGCTCACTCATACGTTTCTGTTCGCAACCGTCGGTAGCCCATAGCCGTACAAACAGCGTAGACATCAGGATGAACAGTACAAATAGTCGTTTCATATCTCTTTCTCTCATTAAATTTCCATTACTCTGTTTCAGCATCAGTCAGGTAGACGTATAGGGAGTAGTCATCCATCATTGAGTTATCAACGGCGTTACTGATGTACTCCATCTCTTCTTGCTCGGCCTCTTCACGTGCCAAAGCTTCTGATTGGGACTCGGTTGTGGCCGACCCCACACGGATAAGTAGGGCAGCTCCGGCAAACATGGCTGCCATATAGAGCCAGGGTTTTACCCGCTCCCAACGGGTTGGTTCGCGAGTTAGATAGGCAGGAGTTTCCTTTTCCGGAAGTTTATTCATAACCTCGGAAGTGAGCTGTTCGAAATATCCATCGGGTACACGGAACGGATTGCCGGTACCAATGTTTCTTAATAATGCATCTTCTTCTTTCATTCGCTATCTCCTTTCAATCAGTTAGACATGATTTCACACTAAAGGTTTAAGAACGAGAGGCCAAAAACTGTTCTATCTTCTTGACGGCATGATGGTAAGAAGCCTTCAGTGCGCCGACAGATGTTCCCAGAATATCAGACATCTCTTCGTATTTCATCTCTTGATAATATTTCAGATTGAAGACAATTCGTTGCTTCTCGGGCAGGGTAAGTAAGGCTTTCTGTAGCAACATTTGTGCCTCATCGCCGGAGAAATAGACGTCTCCTTCAAGCCGCTGAATGGTATCTGCTGCAGGGTCGTCCAGCGATACGGTTGTTGATGCCCGCTGCTTGTTCAAGAAAGTAAGACACTCGTTCAAGGCTATGCGATAGAGCCAAGTGGAGAGTTTAGCCTCTGCCCTGAAGTAATCGATGTTAGTCCAAGCTTTAATAAATGTGTTCTGAAGCAGGTCATTGGCATCTTCATGGGTAAGTACCATACGACGAATCTGCCAATACAGTTGCTCACTGTACTGAGAAACAATCATTTCAAAAGCACGTCGTTGCGTTTTCTCATCTTGCAAAAGAGCTAACACTTCGCGTTCATTATAGGTAATACTCATGACAAATCTATTCGCGTTTGGAGTTTAGACTGGATTTGAAAGGGAAGGTTTAATCTAGCGGATGACAACTTTTCTGGCAACGTTACCCACTTTCAGTATATAAAAGCCCTTCTGAAGGTCGAGGCGAATGGTATCATCAGTAGACTCGATGCGTATGGAAGCTACTTTTACTCCCAGGATGCTATAGACATCCAATAAGGCTCCGGGTTGGGCATGTTGTACACGCACTTGGCTTCCGATGACGGAAATTACGACCTGAGAGGCGGGCTGTTCGCCAGTCATTGCCCCTTTGATACCGTCATCTTGCGCCCAAAGCGTGGGATAAGATAGGGATGTGAATGATAAAAAGAGTAATAAGAGTAGCTTTTGCATCAATAGGCTGTTCCTTTTAATAATTCAACAGTAGGCAATCAAAGTTGCTCTACCAGCCACAAAGATAAAACATTTTTACGGGAAAAACCAAATCAAAATTAAGGTATTTGTACTTTACACCTGCAAGCAAAGCATCTCCTTGGCCAAAACAGTGTTCGGAAAGATGTCTGAAGCCTCAGTATAAAGTACGTTTTCATCCTCGTATCGAGCCGAGAAATGGCCTATCAGCAAGCGTTTTACATCGGCATTGCGTGCCAATGTTGCTGCCTGCGAAGCTGTTGTATGAAAGGTTTCTTTGGCACGCGAAAGTGCATCGTCTGTAAATGTTGCCTCGTGGAAGAGTAGGTCAACTCCCCTCAGTTGCTCAACCAATTCGGGCAAATAAATGGTATCGGAGCAGTAAGCATACCTACGAGGTGGGTCTGCAGGACGGGTTAAACGGGTATTAGGTATCACTTCTCCCTCGGGTGTAATGAAATCGGCACCATTCTTAATGCGGTTCAATTCATACACAGGTACCTGATAGAAGTCAACCATATCGCGAATGATGTGGTTAGGAGATGGTTTCTCTGCAAACATGAATCCGCAACAAGGCATCCGATGTTGTAAAGGAATGGTAGTAACAGTCAGTGAACGGTCGTCATAAATCAGCAACGGTTCCCGCGTATCAAACTCATGGAAGAAGACTTTGTAAGTCATTTGGTGATTGAAGAATTCGAGTGTAGACCGGAATGCATCCTCCAAACCACGGGGAGAATGTATATGTAAGTCGGCCGTACGTCCCAATAAATTGAGGGTTGAAATCAAGCCAAACAAGCCAAAACAATGGTCTCCATGCAGATGTGACAGGAAGATATGGTTCAACCGAGAGAATTTCAATCGCGCTTTGCGGAACTGTAATTGGGCTCCTTCGCCACAATCAATCATAAACAGTTTGTCACGCACATTCACTACTTGCGACGTTGGGAAGTGACGTGTTGTAGGCAATGCTGAGCCACAACCCAAAATATATAATTCAAACTTCTCCATATACTGCTGCTCTATTCTGTAGAATAATCACCTCTCAAAGGGAATTACTTCTCCCCTGAGATGCATGGAACAAAGGTACAAAAAAAGGACACTCGCAACAGCAAATGTCCTTTCTTTATTTAAAACCAAGAGTTATGATTACTTCTTAGCGGCCTCAAGTTGCTCCTTCAAAGCAGCCAGTGCATCGATGTCACCCAAAGTAGTAGAAGCTGCCTGGTTCTGAATTACCGGAGTTTCTTCTTTTTCCTTCTTTGCGTTAGCCTTCTTAGCGGCCTTCTTCTCTGCACGTTCTTCTGCCTTAGCAGCATCTTCAAATATACGGCTATGAGACAAGATGATGCGTTTTGCATCCTTATTGAACTCAATTACCTTGAAGTCGAGCTTTTCTTCCAACTGTGCTTGAGCACCATCCTCCTTAACAAGGTGCTTCGGAGTAGCAAATCCTTCAACACCGTAAGGCAGAGCAACTACAGCACCCTTGTCCAACATTTCGATGATAGTACCCTCGTGGATAGAACCTACTGTGAATACTGTCTCGAATACGTCCCAAGGATTCTCCTCCAATTGCTTGTGTCCAAGGCTCAAACGACGGTTATCCTTGTCGATTTCCAGTACCTGAACCTCGATGTCTGCACCAATCTGAGTGAATTCAGAAGGATGTTTTACCTTCTTAGTCCAAGAGAGGTCTGAGATGTGAATCAAGCCATCAACACCTTCTTCGATTTCTACAAATACACCGAAGTTAGTGAAGTTGCGAACCTTTGCAGTGTGCTTGCTACCGATAGGATACTTCTCTTCGATAGTTTCCCACGGATCAGCCTTCAGTTGTTTGATGCCGAGTGACATCTTACGTTCTTCACGATCCAGTGTCAATACTACTGCTTCTACTTCGTCACCTACCTTCATGAAGTCTTGAGCTGAGCGCAAATGTTGGCTCCAAGACATTTCAGATACGTGAATCAAGCCTTCAACACCCGGAGCGATTTCGATAAATGCACCGTAGTCAGCCATCACAACTACTTTACCCTTTACGTGGTCACCCACCTTCAGGTCAGCATCCAAAGCATCCCAAGGATGCGGAGTGAGTTGCTTCAAGCCAAGAGCGATACGCTTCTTCTCATCATCGAAGTCGAGGATAACGACGTTGAGTTTCTGATCAAGCTCAACCACTTCCTTCGGATCGCTAACACGGCCCCAAGAAAGGTCTGTGATGTGAATCAAACCATCTACGCCACCCAGGTCGATGAATACGCCATAGGATGTAATATTCTTAACGGTACCCTCGAGAACTTGACCTTTCTCAAGCTTACCGATGATTTCTTTCTTCTGTTGTTCCAGTTCAGCTTCGATAAGAGCTTTGTGAGATACAACCACGTTCTTGAACTCTTGGTTAATCTTAACCACCTTGAATTCCATGGTCTTACCTACAAATACATCATAGTCACGGATAGGCTTAACGTCGATTTGAGAGCCGGGCAAGAAGGCTTCAATACCGAATACGTCTACAATCATACCACCCTTAGTGCGGCACTTGATGTAACCCTTGATAATTTCTTCGTTTTCCAAAGCTGCGTTTACGCGATCCCAAGAACGGGTTGCGCGAGCCTTGCGGTGAGACAAAACGAGTTGTCCCTTCTTGTCTTCCTGATTTTCGATATACACTTCTACTGTGTCACCTACTTTCAGTTCAGGATTGTAACGGAATTCGCTCATAGGAATGATACCGTCTGATTTGAAACCGATGTTCACAACTACTTCACGCTTGTTCATTGCAATTACGGTTCCGTCAACAACCTCGCGGTCGCTAACCTTGTTAAGGGTATTGTCATACGCCTTAGCTTGTTCTTCGAGGCTAACGTTTGATACTGTTTCGCCCTTTTCATAAGCTTCCCAATTGAAATCTTCAATCGGAGCTACGTTCTTTAAGTTTTCCATTAAGTTAATAATAAGTTGTTTGTAAATTAATTAAGTGAGACTTTATGTTGACTCAATAAATCGGCCGCAAAGATAATTCTTTTTTTAAACGTGACCAAAACATCAGGGCATTAAATATTTGCAAATTCAGCACATTAAGCTTCCCGGCCATGTTTTTGGCAATGTCAAGAGGGGCAACCTTTTCCCTTTTCACCCTTCCACCTTACACCTTCCCCTCTTTCACCTTATTCCTCGCTCCTTTCCACCTTACACTTTTCACCTTTCCGTTCTTTCCTTTTCACGCCTGTTCATCTACCCACCGTTCCTACCTTGTTTGCCTACTCATCCAACATCAAATTGCCGTTCATTAGAATAAGTAAGCCTTTTAACTGAAAGAAGAAAGGCTTTCTTTTGCCTAAAGAAAGGCTTTCTTTTATCATAAGAAAGGCTTTCTTCTTTTCATCAATCGTTATATGACCTAGGAACACTCCTAGATGGGGTTATGATGAGTAGGCATTTGATGGAGGATGAGAAGCGGAACAACCTCACGACAATCCACCATGAGGTACCGGTCACTCTTGCCGAAAGAGAGGGATTGAAGAGAGGTAAGCAGACTTTTGTGAAGAGACAAATGAACCGGACGGAGAAAGCAAGCGAGTGTTTCTCCGAGAAAAAGTACTATTCTCTGCGATAAGAAAAAGCAATCAGTTGAGCATCAGCGATTGAAGAGTTCGAAGGTGAATTTGCATCCTATCTGCTCATACTTCCAGTTGGCAAAGCCCACAAACAGGCCGAAGTCAAAAATATGTGTGCCTATGCCGTAACCCAGCTCTACATAAGGTTTCAGATGGGGCACGGAGAGCAGATTTAGATACAGACGTTCATTGAGTACGTGCTGGGCATACTTCTTCAGGTGAGGCATCAATAAGAAGGGAGCTTCATAGGTTGCATGGGCACGCAGATACTTGCGGGAGGAGTTATACCACTGACCTTCGAGCAACTGGAATACGCCTCCAATTTCGTCATTCCAGCCCACAGGCAGGTTGGAGCGGGTGAAGTTGGAGAAATCCACAAAGTAAACCTCCTTCTGATTGGTGAAGGCACCCCAGCCCAATCGGTAGTAGAAGTTGCGCATCACTCCCAATGGCACACGATGTTGGAAATCCATTTCCCACCTTTCATATTTACCTGTACTGCCCAGTACACCACTTATGCCGCGCTCCCAGTCGATGGAAATCTGAGGAAATTTGGAGTACAGATTGACTTTGCGTTTGCCATTCATGTAGTAATACTGGCCGGGAGTCCAGGTCAGTCGCACACGTGGAGCAAAGCTCTTGTAGGTATGGCGTATCTTCTGAAGGAGTTCGGAGTTCACCCCATCAGTACTCAGAGTCTCTTCGGCCGGCTCTTTCACCACCAGTCGCGAGCGTTCAACCTCGGTTCGTCTGTGCATGGAGAATCCTACATCCAGCGATAATCCGTTCACAATCTCCCAGCTGTGACGAAACTTAAGGTAGAGGTCTTTAAAGTAATCGAGGTGAATCTGACTAAAATCGAAAACACTGTCAGGGATGGCCTTCAGGTCATCCAACACGTCACTGCTGTAGATACGGTTTCCGTTACCCACCTCCAGATGGAGTGCCGCACGCTTGGCCGGCCAATATTCAAAGTCTGCACCCAGTCTCCAATAGAACTCTTTCAACTTAAAGTTGTAACCAATGCGGGGAGCTATGTGCAACAAACGGTCACCGGGGAAGAGATGGTTGTAGCGCAGTTCCTGCCGATAGGAGAAACCGTTGGTTCCACTATAACTCAACAATAGCGGATTGAGCAGAGGTGAAAAACGCACACTGCCTCGTTGAGAGAGGTCGACGGTGTTACGACTGACCAACACATCGCCCAACCGTCCCCAGAACTGATAGGTACGATTCTGCCTCAAACGTTTCTCGTTCAAAGTATCCCGACGCTGGAAGTACTCTTTATAGAGCTGGCGTTCGTGGGCAGAAAGGGGATTGGGTCGCAGTGAGTTGAAGTAGGTAGTATCCACTCGGTAACTATTAGTGTCGCATCGTAAGGTATAGCTTTCGGTCAAGTCGTACTTGCTTCTGCGTTTCAATCGTTGCTGATAGATGTCCGGTTTGCGTTGCGATATGGCATTGTAACGCAGTTGAGCCTGATAACTTCCATCGACAACATTACCCAAAAAGCGGAAAGTAGCCTGCATGTCGTATCGGATAGGCAGAAACTCATCCGACTCGCCTACCTTTCCCATCTCAACAAGATTGTCGAAGTGAAGCATTTCTGATCGTCCACTGAAGCGCATTTCCCTCACGCTCCATACATCTTCACTCACCACCAAATAGCCAGAAACCAACTGATAGCTGCGATATTTGGGCTCGAAAGCGATACGATAATGCAGATTATGCGCCTCTCCCATGACCGAATCTACCCGATAGTTGTAGTATTTGGAAGCATCGCGTGCCAGTGGAGAGAGAAGTTTATCACTCAGCAAAGTGGGAGCATATATATTAAGGTGGAAATATTCTGGCAATCGACCGTCCAATTCCCAGAACTCAGATGCCGTACCTACACCGGCTTTCAGCTTTTGGTCATAGATGTTGGGGGAAGAATAGTTCAGGTCACTGTAGCTCTCCATCATGTATTCACGCACTCCCTTTCGAACTCGGAACATGGAAGGGACAAAACGAAGCAGGATGTTTTTCTTACGCAGATTGACACGACCTTTCACATAAAGCTCGGCTTTATAGCTATCAATCAGCTTCTCGTAATGGGGGGCAAAGAAGGAAACCTTCTGCATAATGGAGTCTGCCAGCCCCTCTTTTCGCCCATCAGGATGAGAAGTGGCCGCAACAACAGATGCCGAAAACATCAGCAGTAACAGAACTGTTACACCTATATATATATAATGTAGAGGTTTCAATACAAATTAGGGTTCAGAGGTTTCAACATGCAATTACTCTAATCCAGTTGCGGCAAATTTAGAAAAAAACATGTACTTTTGCGCCCATCAAACAACAAAAGATAGACATCCATGTCAAAAATGCGTTTTTTTGCCCTCCAAGAGCTTGCCAATCGCAAACCTTTGGAAATTTCCAACCCCTCAAATAAGTTGTCCGACTATTACGGTAGTCACGTTTTTGACCGCAAGAAGATGCAAGAGTATCTGCCCAAAGAGGCATATAATGCAGTCATCAATGCCATCGAAAAAGGTGTTCCCATTACCCGCCAAGTGGCCGACCTAGTAGCCAACGGCATGAAGAATTGGGCAAAATCGCTCAACGTTACTCACTATACCCACTGGTTTCAACCGTTAACGGACGGAACTGCTGAGAAACATGACGGATTTATTGAGTTTGGAGAGAACGATATGGACGTCATCGAACGCTTCTCCGGAAAGCTATTAGTACAACAGGAACCGGACGCATCGAGCTTTCCAAACGGAGGTATTCGTAACACATTCGAGGCAAGAGGATACACTGCTTGGGATGTATCATCGCCTGCCTTCGTTGTAGATACAACGCTCTGTATACCAACCATCTTTATTTCTTACACCGGTGAAGCCTTAGATTACAAGACTCCATTGCTAAAAGCACTGGCAGCTGTGGATAAAGCAGCAACCGAAGTGTGTCGCCTTTTCGACAAAAACATCAATCGTGTCTATGCTAATTTGGGCTGGGAACAGGAGTATTTCCTGGTTGACCTGGCACTCTATAATGCACGTCCAGACCTCTGTTTGACCGGTCGTACACTGATGGGACACTCTTCTGCAAAGGATCAGCAGTTGGAAGACCACTACTTTGGCTCCATTCCTCCGCGCGTTACAGCCTTCATGAAGGAACTGGAAATAGAGTGTCATAAATTAGGTATCCCCGTCAAAACCCGTCACAATGAAGTAGCCCCCAACCAATTTGAGCTGGCTCCAATCTTTGAGAACGTCAATCTGGCCAACGACCATAACCAACTTGTGATGGACTTAATGAAGCGAATTGCCCGCCGACACAACTTTGTGGTACTGCTTCATGAGAAACCTTACAACGGTGTAAACGGAAGTGGTAAACACAACAACTGGTCTCTATGTACCGATACCGGCATCAATCTCTTTGCCCCAGGTAAGAATCCTAAGAGCAACTTACTCTTTTTGACCTTCTTGGTGAACGTATTGATGATGGTTTATAAGAACCAAGACTTACTCCGAGCCTCCATTGTCAGTGCCGGAAACAGTCATCGTCTGGGTGCCAACGAAGCACCACCGGCCATCCTCTCCATCTTCTTAGGTAGACAACTCTCTAGCATTCTCGACGAAATCACCAGTCACACCAGTCACAAAGAAATGGTTGGAGAGGAGAAAACAACCCTTCAACTAGGGCTAGGAAGGATTCCTGACATCATGTTGGATACTACCGACCGTAACCGTACCTCACCCTTTGCCTTTACAGGAAACCGATTTGAGTTCCGTGCAGCAGGTTCCTCTGCCAATTGTGCTGCGGCCATGATTGCTATCAATGCAGCTATGGCACACCAACTGAACGAGTTCCGCCTCTCCATCGAAAAGCTGATAGAAGAAGGAACCGGCAAAGAAGAAGCTTTCTTCCGCATCCTTAAAGAGACCATCATTGCCTCAGAGCCTATCCGATTTGAGGGAGACGGATATAGTGAAGAGTGGAAACAAGAAGCTGCCCGCCGGGGACTTACCAACATCTGTCACGTTCCTGAGGCACTGATGCACTATACCGATGCACAATCACGCTCCGTACTCATTGGCGAAGGAGTATTCAACGAAACCGAACTCTCTTGCCGACTGGAAGTAGAATTGGAGAAATTCACCATGAAGGTACAGATAGAAAGCCGCGTATTGGGTGACCTTGCTCTAAATCACATTGTACCTACAGCCGTCAGCTATCAGAACCGATTGTTGGAAAACTTACGCGGATTGCGGGAAACTTTCGCTCCCGAAGAGTACGAGATACTGAGTGCTGACCGTAAAGAATTGGTACGCGACATCTCCAAACGTGTTACAGCCATCAAGATGCTGGTGCGCGAAATGACCGAAGCCCGCAAAGTTGCTAACCATATGCCGCACTACAAAGACAAGGCTTTTGCTTATCAAGAGAACGTCCGTCCCTACCTGGATAGCATCCGTGAGCATATCGACAAGCTAGAAATGGAGATTGACGACGAGATTTGGCCACTCCCCAAGTATCGCGAGTTGCTTTTCACCAAGTAAAACTATGCTTTCTCATACTTAAAACGACGTTTTACCATATCCAAAACGACGTTTTCTTATTCACAAAACAAAGCTTTGCATCGTTACAAAATACCGGACTAATATCGGGTTATGTTTTGTAACGATGCAAAATATTTTTCGATATTTCGTGAGTTTGCAACGCATCTCACCACCTTCTTAAATCCCTTTTTCAAGAATGCGAAACAATGGAAAAAGAAACGGAAAGTGCTATTTTTCTATGTTTTACAACATAATTTCAATTATTCTTCCTACCTTTGCCCCCTCAAAACATGTTTTAAAGCAGAGATGGTCAAAACAAACTTAGCAGATTACAAAATTACGGAACTGATTGCCGACATGTGGGCACCCCTGACAGAAGAACAACGCGAATTCCTCGCCGGGCAATTTATTCTACAAACCTACAAAAAGCATGAAGTTATCTATTGCGAAGGCGAGAAACCTGCGTACTTGATGTGCCTGCTTAGCGGAAAAGTAAAGATATATAAAGATGGCGTTGGAGGTAGAAGTCAGATTATCCGTATGGTGAAACCTGTAGAATACTTCGGCTATCGTGCTTACTTTGCCAAAGAAGATTACGTAACTGCTGCCTCTGCATTTGAACCAACCGTACTCTGTTTAATTCCCATGACCGCCATTATGACGGTGCTGGCACAAAACAATGCGCTGGCAATGTTCTTCATCGAGCAACTCTCCATCGACTTGGGTGTGGCCGACGAACGCACTGTAAATCTTACTCAGAAACATATCCGCGGACGCTTGGCCGAGTCTCTCCTTTTCCTGAAAGATAGCTATGGCATTGAAGAAGACGGCTTCACGCTAAGTATCTACCTCTCACGCGAAGACTTAGCTAACCTCTCAAACATGACAACCTCCAATGCCATCCGCACCCTATCGCAATTTGCTACCGAGAAACTTATCGCCATCGACGGGCGCAAAATCAAACTGATAGAAGAAGAGAAACTAAGAAAGATTAGCAAGATTGGGTAAAAGAAATAGAAAAGCCTCACTACGGAAGAATACCGAGTGAGGCTTTTCTTATTATAACTTCTTACTTGTTTGCCAGATACTTTTCAGCTTCCATGGCTGCTTTGGCACCACTTCCGGCAGCTACAATGGCTTGGCGATAGTGCGGGTCGGCCACGTCACCTGCGGCAAACACACCGGGAACACGAGTACGGGGACTGGCTCCGTCGGTAATGATGTAACCTATTTCGTCTGTCTCTACCCAAGGCTTAAAGATGTCGGAGTTCGGCTTATGCCCGATGGCGAGGAAGAAACCGTCGATAGCGATGTCATAGTGTTCTTCATCCGGCTCACCCATACGCTTCACAAGGTGTGCACCTTCTACACCGTCTTCGCCAAAGAGACCTACTGTGTTGTGTTCAAACAGTACCTCAATCTTCTCATTATTCAATACGCGATCCTGCATGATTTGCGAAGCACGCAAGTAAGGCTTACGCACAATGAGGTAAACTTTCTTTGCCAATCCGGCCAGGTAAGAGGCTTCTTCGCAAGCTGTATCACCTCCACCTACCACGGCAACCACTTTTTTGCGATAGAAGAAGCCGTCGCAAGTGGCGCAAGCACTTACTCCCATACCGGCATACTTCTTCTCATCGTCCAGCCCAAGATACTTGGCTGTGGCACCGGTTGCAATAATGATGCTTTCAGCTTCAATCACCTTCTCATCATCAATCGTAATTTTATAAGGAGCCTCACTCAGGTCAGCCTTGGTTGCCACGCCAAAACGGATGTCGGCACCAAAACGTTCAGCCTGCTTGCGTAAGTCTTCCATCAGTTCCGGTCCGCCAATTCCCTGCGGATAACCGGGGAAGTTCTCTACATCGGTCGTGGTTGTCAACTGTCCGCCTAACTGATAACCTGCATAGACCACAGGAGCCAAGTTGGCACGTCCGGCATAGATGGCAGCAGTATAACCTGCCGGGCCGGATCCAATAATCAATACTTTTACTTTTTCAATTTCCATCGTTATGTTGTTTTTAATGTTTCTCGTGAGTGTGAAGTGTGAATGCTGTAGCACATAAGTCCCGACAAAGGCTTCAGCGCAAATCAATCACCTCTGCCTTCGGATAGCGTTTCGGGTTGAAGCTGAAGAACTCCTTAGCAAACTTTCTCCCCGTCTGACAAGCCGTAATAACTATCTCCAGCGTCTCTCCTCCCTGAGGTTTCAGCACAACCCGAAGGGGTAACAGTGTCTGTTTGCTGATGTCCAGCGTGATTTGTTGCAGACTTCCTTTCTTCTCCTCCGTAAGAGAGATGCGATAACGCGAAGCGTCGTTGCACGGCACCTGCACTGCTTTGTACCCGTGTCGATAGAGTGAGAGCCAGGCATAAGGATTGATACTCTGCAACTCTTCCTGCGTGGGGTGCGAAACGGTTACTTCGTCTGCCGACGGTAAATAGGTCCACTGAGTCTCTCCATTAAACCACGTGACTGCATCATGCGTATCCAGCACAAAGCTATCACCCAGCAAATCAATCGTTCCCTTGGAGAGTACTGCCCCACCCGACTTCACCGTGAAGTCAGCATGAATACCGCCGGCCTTGCGGACAGCTTCCACCGTACGTTCCAGCAGTGTGCGAGCCTCGCCTTGTGCCACTATCGGCAGAGCTAAGAAGACGAGCAACAGAGAGATTATACCTTTCTTCATTACACCTTATATATTATATATACAAGAAGAAGCACCTTCGGAGTGTCGAGCCATAACAGTGCGGTCTCTTGTTTTCCCAATCATTAACCACCGGTTAAAGAAGATTGTTCAGCCGCTGATCCAAGTCATCCATGCTGACGCAATTAACCTCACGCGGCTTACTACCTTGTGCCGGTCCCACTATACCGGCCTTTTCCAACTGATCCATCAAACGTCCGGCACGGTTGTAACCTATGGCAAACTTACGCTGAATAAGAGAGGTTGAGCCTTGCTGACTGGAAACAATCAGTTCGGCAGCATCCCGGAAGAGAGGATCTAAGTGACCCATATCCACATCAGACAAGTCATTGCCATCGTTTTCGCTCGGAACTTCAGGAAGCGGAAAGGCAGAAACATATCCTTGCTGGCAACCAATGAAGTGAGCAATGCGTTCCACCTCAGGCGTATCAACAAATGCGCACTGCACGCGCACCGGATCATTTCCTTGCAGATAAAGCATATCTCCCTTACCGATAAGCTGGTCGGCACCTGTTGTATCTATTATGGTACGCGAGTTCATACCATCTGCCACCTTGAAGGCTATACGTGCCGGGAAGTTTGCTTTAATGGTACCGGTAATGATGTTTGCTGTGGGGCGCTGCGTAGCTATTATCATGTGGATGCCCACCGCACGTGCCTTCTGAGCGATGCGACAGATAGGCAACTCGATGTCCTTTCCGGCCGTCATGATGAGGTCACCATACTCGTCGATGATTACCACGATGTAAGGCATGTAATGGTGTCCCTTCTCCGGATTGAGTTTACGTTCTATGAACTTGGTGTTATACTCAATGATGTTTCTACAGTTAGCCTGCATCAGCAGTTTGTAACGATCGTCCATCTCGATACAAAGGGACTGCAAAGTCTGTACCACCTTATCCACGTCGGTAATGATAGCTTTGTCATTTTCGGGTAACTTGGCCAGGAAGTGGTTCTCTATGGGAGCGTAGATAGAAAACTCAACCATCTTGGGGTCTACTATCACAAACTTCAGTTCCGAGGGATGTTTCCGGTAGAGCAGTGAGGTAAGAATGGCATTCAAGCCTACCGATTTACCCTGTCCGGTAGCACCCGCCACCAGCAAGTGAGGCGCTTTGGCCAGGTCGAACATGAACACATCGTTGGAAATGGTCTTACCAATGGCCACCGGAAGTTCCATTTTACTCTCCTGAAACTTCTTTGAATTGAGCACAGAAAGCATAGGCACAATCTTCGGATTGGCGTTAGGCACCTCGATGCCGATAGTCCCGCGTCCCGGAATAGGTGCAATGATACGGATGCCGAGAGCGGCCAAATTCAGCGCGATGTCATCCTGCAAGTTGCGGATTTTTGAAATGCGCACACCCTCAGCAGGCGTTATTTCGTAGAGGGTGATGGTAGGTCCCACGCTGGCACGGATACTGCTAATCTCGATGTTAAAGCTGCGGAGCACCTTGACGATGCTCTCTTTATTGGCATTCTGCTCCTGCATGTCGATGGTAGGAGAGTTGTCTTCATACTGTTTCAAGAGGTCGAAGCCGGGGAATTTGTAAAACTCCAAATCTAGGCGTGGGTTATACGGTTCCTGTTCAGGAGCTTCATACGCCTCCTCTGTCACTTCGTCGATGGTGAAGTCCGGCTCATCAGCAGTCGGTTTCTCTGCTTCCGGTTCCGGCTCCGGCAGAGACTCTTCGACCGGTTTCTCCTCTATTTCAAACTCCACGGTTTCAGCATCGTCCGGCAACAAATCAATCGTCTGCTCCTCTTCCGGCTCATCCGGCTCGGGGGCGGGAGTATCTTCCGGCTCAGGGGTAGCTGTCGGAGCTTCCTCCTCAAAGGCTGTGGAGTCATCTTCCGGCGTAGAAGAGGCAGCTTCCGTAGCCTCTGCTACCGGTTTCTGTCGTCTCAGGAAGCTCAGCGAAAGCAGTTGGCGCAACCAGACGATGGTACGTGCACTGAGGTAGATAAAGAAACAGATGGCCGACGCAAGCAGTATCATCCACACGCCCGGCGCTCCCACTTGCGACTCCAACCAACGGCCCACGTTGTAACCATGCAATCCGCCCAGATAAATGAATGAGTCGGCATACTGCTCGGCAAAGGCAAAACCAAAGAAGAGAGAGAACCAAACCAACAACAGGGAGCAGACTATGAACCAACGACTCAAGCAAACAATGCGCACGCGCATTAACTTGAGGCCGGCCATTGCCAAGAACAAGACGATGAAGAAAGAAGAGACGCCAAAGCAATCATTGATTAAATAGCTGGCCAACTGTGCTCCCCGACTGCCGGCATAGTTCTTCACACCGTTGTGTGTCCCTGCCAGTTCGTTGGCGTCAATCACACTCTGGTCGGCCGCTCCTGTAACAAAGAAAGAGGAGAAGGCTAACAGCAGATAGACCGCAAATATAACCAGCAGCAGTCCCACCACAAACCGCATCGTTTCATTCTTGTAAAATAGCTTCATCCGCATCCAAAGGCCGGGGCCTTGCGGTTTGGCTTTCTTATCCGGTTCTTTTATTGTAGATTTCTTTACCATATACATATCTTATTGGGGTGACACTTCCGGCACCCGGTTTATTAGGGAACAAAAGTAGTGAAAAGCCCGTTCCCGACAAAAAGAAAACAGATGTTTCTTGCCTGCGTCTCTCATTCCGCCCCGCATCCGTACACTGTCGGAGCCATCGGCAGAGCGTTACTTACCACCCCTCACTCCTATTCTTCTCAACCTCCGCACTAGTACCCATCATGCACAAGATGCCAACTTGTGCTACACAAGATGCCATCTTGTGCAACATAAGATGCCATCTTGTGCATCGTTCCTTCTAATGTGGAAGATGAGAAGAGTAAATGCGGAAGGCGGGAGGTTTGTATGCGGAGGACGAAAAGTAGCTGTCCGGAAGAGGCAGACAACGTATGGGGAGCTGTGGCCGAAGAGGTGCGAAAGCTAAAAAGCACGCTTTTGCTTTGCGCTTCGGTCAGTTTGCACTATCTTTGCCGATTGGTAAACAGCCCGACCGCTGTAAGAGAGAAGCTCTTCGGCTCCTAACGTCGGGGTTGTGAAACTTAAATAAACAAATCATGAAGAAAGATAGTCAAGTGATATTTGAACGTAATGTGGTAGAGTTTGTAACAGTGGCGGCCGAGTTCTGTAAGTTTCTGGAGCAGGCCGAGGGCATGAAACGCGCCACGTTCATAGACACTTCCCTCAAGATACTTCCCCTGCTCTACCTGAAAGCATCGCTTCTGCCGGAGTGCAAGACCATGGGCGACGAGCCACTCGAAAGCTTCGTCACCGAAGAAACATATGAAGTTCTGCGCATGAACCTAGCCTCCATCCTGGCCGAGCAGGACGACTACCTGGACGTTTTCGTAAGTGAAATGAAGTACAGCGACCAACCTATCACCAAGTTCATTTCCGAAGAACTGGCTGACATCTATCAGGACGTACGCGATTTCATATTCGTGTTCCAGCTGGGTCTTAATGAAACCATGCACGACTCGCTTGCCACCTGCCAGGAGAACTTCCGCTTGTACTGGGGACAAAAGCTGGTAAACGTGCTGCGTCCCTTACACGAAGTGAAGTATGCACCCACCGACGAGGAGGAAGAAGAAGAGGAGTGCGACTGTTGCGACCATGAGGAAGAGCACGAGCACCATTGTCACTGCGGACATCACCATTGCGACTAAAACAGAAGTATCTTATCAGCCATGCTAATCAGACGAACCATAGATAAAGAGGAACTTAAGGAGATGCCGAAAGCAGCCTTTCCCGGAACCATCCACCTTGTAAATACTCCCCAAGAAGCCGAACAGGCGGTGGCCTACCTAAAGAGACAAACGCTGCTGGGCATAGACACAGAGACCCGCCCCTCGTTCTCCCGTGGGCAGATACATAAGGTAGCACTGTTGCAGGTGGCCGACGAAAAGCATTGCTTTCTGTTCCGCCTCAACCTGACCGGACTCACACTTCCCATCATTCTGTTGCTGGAAAATCCCGGCATCACCAAGGTGGGGCTATCACTAAAAGACGACTTCCACATGCTGAAACAGCGTGCACCGTTCAAGGAGAAAGGTATCATTGAACTGCAAGAGTTTGTGCGCCCCTTCGGCATCAGGGAGATGAGTCTGCAAAAGATTTACGGCATCTTGTTCGGTGAGAAAATCTCAAAGACGCAACGTCTTACCAACTGGGAGGCCGACCGGCTCACACAAGCCCAACAACTCTATGCGGCCACAGACGCCTGGTCGTGTTTGCAAATCTACAACCTGCTTCAGGAACTGATGCGCACAGGCGATTTCACCATAGAAGAAGCCCCGGAAGAGGAGAAAAGTGAGGAAGTCAAACAAGTAAAAGTAGTATAAAACAATCAATATGTATAAGGTATATCTCAAACCCGGAAAAGAGGAATCATTGAAACGTTTTCACCCTTGGGTGTTCTCCGGCGCCATTGCACGTCTGGACGGTGAACCGGAAGAGGGCGAAACAGTGGAAATCTATACAGCAAAGAAAGAGTTCATTGCCAAAGGACATTGGCAGATTGGAAGCATTGCAGTGCGTGTGCTTACCTTCAAGCAGGAGGAAAGCATCGACACAGACTTCTGGAAACGGAAGTTGGAAACTGCCTACCGGATGCGCCAAAGCATTGGACTAGCCGGCCGCACAGACAACAATACCTACCGACTGGTACACGGTGAGGGCGACAATCTTCCGGGACTGGTCATCGACATTTACGGGCGCACTGCTGTGATGCAAGCCCACTCAGCCGGCATGCACCTAGATCGGATGGCCATTGCCGATGCGTTGAGTGAGGTGATGAAGAGCGAGATAGACAACATCTACTACAAGTCGGAGACAACTCTTCCTTTCAAAGCTGACCTCTATCCGGAAAACGGCTTCCTGAAAGGCGGCAGTGCCGACAACATTGCCACAGAATATGGACTGAACTTTCACATTGACTGGCTGAAAGGTCAGAAGACAGGTTTCTTTGTTGACCAGCGGGAGAACCGCTCCCTCCTGGAGCATTATGCCAAAGGTCGCTCAGTGCTGAACATGTTCTGTTACACGGGAGGCTTCTCGGTCTATGCCATGCGAGGCGGAGCTAACTTAGTTCACTCGGTAGACAGCTCGGCCAAAGCCATCGAACTGACTAACAAGAACATTGAATTAAACTTCCCCGGTGACCGGCGTCATGCCGCTTATGCAGAAGATGCTTTCAAGTTTTTGGACCGCATGGGCGACCAATATGACCTGATTATTTTGGATCCTCCCGCCTTTGCCAAGCATCGCGACGCCCTGCGTAACGCACTGCAAGGCTACCGCAAACTGAATGCACGCGCTTTCGAGAAGATTAAGCCGGGCGGAATCTTATTCACCTTCTCCTGCTCACAGGCTGTCAGCAAGGAGAACTTCCGTACCGCCGTGTTCACCGCAGCAGCCATGTCGGGACGAAGTGTGCGCATCTTACACCAGCTGACTCAGCCGGCCGACCATCCGGTCAACATCTATCATCCGGAAGGTGAATACTTGAAAGGTTTGGTACTCTATGTAGAGTAAAAGCGCTCTTAAACCTAACAAAAAGCGCTCTTACTCTTAAAAAGAGTTAATAAGCGAAAGAAAAGTGGGAAATAAGTATGCTATATAACATAAACCCTATATCTTTGCACTGTGTTTTTCATGGTATTAGATTTAAGGTTAATAAGGATTGGGTGTCTGGGATAGATACCCTTCTTTTTTTATATACCCCTTACATCTTCTTTTTTGCCCCTCTACACGTCACACTTCCGATAAATTACATTACTTTTGCAAGGAAAAGCAGGAAGCAGCCCTCATCTTTTCCTGAAAGATACTGGCCGTTTCCTTACAGAAAAACACATCTTTCACTTAAAAAAAAGTTAGATCTTATGAGTATCAAAGTACGCTTGACTATCATGAATTTCCTGCAGTTTGCAGTATGGGGCGCTTATCTGACCTCTATGGGGAGTTATTTAGTAAATGTCGGCTTAGCCGGAAACATCGGTATGTTTTATGCCATGCAGGGCATCGTCAGCATGTTTATGCCTGCCCTGATAGGAATAGTGGCTGACCGGTGGATACCTGCCCAACGTATGTTAGGAATCTGTCACTTGCTGGCCGGTATGTTTATGCTTTCCGCCGGCTATTACGGGATGAGTGCAGCAGAAGCTCCTGAATTCTCCACCTTATTTACTTTATATGCGCTGAGTGTGGCCTTCTATATGCCTACGTTAGCACTGTCGAACTCTGTTGCCTACAACGCACTGGATAAGGCGGGACTGGACACGATAAAGGCGTTTCCTCCCATCCGAATCTTCGGTACCATTGGCTTTATCTGCACGATGTTGGCAGTGGATGCACTGGGATATCAGAGCTCGTATGCTCAGTTCTTTGTGTCCGGTGGATTAGGGTTGGTATTGGCTGCTTACGCTGTTACCCTCCCGCACTGTGCCATCAGTAAGAGTAGTGAGAAGCAATCGTTGGCTGATGCCTTCGGACTGCGGGCTTTCGCACTGTTTAAGCAAAGGAAGATGGCCGTATTCTTCTGCTTCTCTATGTTATTGGGAGTATCGCTTCAGATTACCAATGGCTTCGCGAACCCTTTCATCACCAGCTTTAAGGCTATCCCCGAGTTTGCCAACTCTTTCGGTGCCAATCACGCCAATGCGTTGATATCCCTGTCACAGTGTTCTGAGACGTTGTGCATTCTACTGATTCCCTTCTTCTTGAAACACTTTGGCATCAAGAAGGTGATGCTGATTGCTATGCTTGCCTGGGTATTGCGCTTCGGTTTGTTTGGCGCGGGCGACCCCGGTAATGGCGTATGGATGTTTATACTATCCATGATAGTGTATGGCGTGGCATTCGACTTCTTCAACATCTCCGGCTCACTATTTGTTGATAAGGAGACAGACAAGGATATCCGTTCCAGTGCCCAAGGCTTGTTTATGCTGATGACTAACGGGTTGGGTGCTACGGTTGGAACCTTAGGAGCACAAGCTGTCGTGAACCGATTTACCTATGGAACAGAAGTCGATGGAACCTTCTATACCGTAGGCGACTGGAGTACCGTGTGGTACATATTCGCCGCCTATGCCTTAATAGTGGCTGTTCTCTTTGCACTTCTCTTTAAATATAAGCATGTCCCCGAGAAATGAGTAAGAAAAAGATTGAGTTGTTGCTACACAGAGTATATACATGTAGCAAGGAAGGATGTACCTATGTCATTTCCTTAGAAGAAGTGGGCGGTTTGCGCAAGATACCCCTGATTGTTGGTACCGGCGAAGCCCAAGCCATCCTCATGGCACAAAGTGGTATCACCCCTCCACGTCCGCTGATGCACCAGGTACTTGCATCAGTATTCCAAGTTTTAGATGTACACTATCTGAATGCACTTATCTACAAGGAAGAGAAAGGTGTCTACTACTCCTATATCTACCTTCGTTTCGAAGATAAGTTGCTGCGTGTGGAATCCCGTCCGAGTGATGCGTTAGCCCTCTCTCTGGTTGCAGATGTCCCCATATACGTATATGAGGACTTACTAGAGGAAGCCGACCAGTTTATCCCCGAAGAGATTTCCAACGAGATAGTGAAGGAACGAGAGACCTCACTACTGGAGGCCGAGTTGAAACGAGCCATTGAAGTGGAGGACTACGAACGGGCTGCCGTCATCAGAGACAAACTGAAGGAGCTGAACGAAAAGTAGTTTTCTCACCACCGGCCACAAGCTGATGTCATCATTGGCTACAAGCTGATGCCATCATTGGCTACCGGCTGATGTCACCATTGGCTACAAACTGATGTTTTTATCGGCTACCGACCGATGTTTTCACCGACTACATGCCGGTGTTTTCATCGGCCGGTGGCTTATGTCGTTATCTGACACAAACTGAAATCATTATCATAATCATGCATGTATTCTACACACCGGAGATACTGTGTCGTGCCGAGTTGCCCGAGGAAGAGGCAGCTCATGCCATACGTGTGCTCCGACTTCAGACTGGCGATAGTGTGATGCTGACCGACGGGGTTGGCAACTTCTATCGCGCCACTATCACTACGGCCACCGGAAAGCGATGTCTCGTCCGCATCGACGAGGTACTTCCCCAGCCGCCCCTATGGGATGGCCACATTCACATCGCCATGGCGCCTACCAAGAACATGGACCGAACGGAGTGGTTTGCAGAAAAGGCTACCGAGATTGGTTTCGACGAGCTGACGTTCCTCAACTGTCGCTATTCCGAGCGGCGGGTTATCAAGTGTGAGCGCATCCAGAAGATACTGGTCTCGGCCATCAAGCAATCACTGAAGGCGCGCTTGCCTCGTCTCAATGAGATGACCGACTTCACCCGCTTTGTCACCCAACCTCACATCGGGCAGAAGTTCATCGCTCACTGCCGCGAGGGGGAGAAGCCCTTACTAAGGGACGTGCTGGTGGCCGGACAGGATGCTCTTGTGCTGATAGGCCCCGAGGGTGACTTCAGCGAAGAGGAGGTTCTCTTGGCCGAGCAGAACGGGTTCCAACCCATCTCCCTAGGCCGGTCTCGCCTGAGGACAGAGACGGCTGCGTTGGTGGCGTGCCACGTGGTCAACATAAATAAGCAATAAGGGACCCTCGCCCCAGAACTCCGGACTCTCCCCCCTGACCCCCTCCCTGGAGGGAGGGGGAGGAGATACCGATGGTAACTTAAGTCCCCCTCCGAGAGGGGGTGCCCAAAGGGCGGGGGAGGTATATCGGCATAACACTGAAGTAATCATTTACAAGATAAGCCCCTCTCAACTTATCCCATACGGATTTGTTGAGAGGGGCTTTTAGTATCTTTACCCCCTCCCTTCTGGGGAGGGATGGGAAGGGGCTTCAGTATTGTGCCGGTGCACCTCCCCCGCCCTGCGGGCACCCCCTCTCGGAGGGGGACTTGGGATAGCACCGGTATCTCCTCACCTTCTTTACCCTGAAGTGTTAATGGTAAACCCTACTATCTCCTCCCCCTCCCTCCAGGGAGGGGGCCAGGGGGGGAGAGTCCGAGGGGGCCAGGGGGGGGGAGAGTCCGGAGTTCGGCTCGGGCTGTTCCTAGTACGGAAACAGCAGTGGCAGTGCTAGTACCATCACCACGCCCATAATCACTTGTAGGGGCAGACCGACTTTGATGTAGTCCATGAATGAGTATTGGCCGGCGGGCATGACCAGGGCATTGGGCGGTGTGGAGAACGGGGAGGCGAAGCACATGCTGGCGGCAACGGTCACGGCAAAGAGAAAGGGTGTGGGACTCACGCCGATGCCGATGGCACTCTGCAAGGCAATGGGAGCCATCAGCACGGCAGTTACCGTGTTGGAGATGAACATCGTCATCAGTGAGGTGGTGAAGTAGATGCCGGCCAGCAGTATCGTGGGACCGTAGTCTCCCAGCCCTTGCACCAGGGTGGATGAGATGTACTCGCTGGCGCCCGTCTTCTCCAGTGCCAGTGACATGGGTAGCATGCCGGCAAATAGTACGATGGTCTCCCAGTTGATGGTCTTATAGGCCGCCTCTACGTTGCGGAAGCAGCCGGTCAACACCATCAGCATGGCTGCTATCATTACGGCTGTGACGGGTGCCACGGGTATGAAGTCGCAGACCATCATAACGACCATCAGCAGCATGATGGCCGCTGCTATGGGTGCCTTGTAGTCCAGTGTCACCTTGGCCGCCTCATCGAGGGGTTGCCCCAGCACCACCCACTCTGTGTCTTCCCGACCGAGGCGGGCGATGTCGGCCCAGGCACCCTGCACCAGCAGCACGTCGCCACTAAGCATGCGGGTGTTGCCCAGGTCGTGAAGAATGTACTCCTGCTTGCGGCGTATGCCCAGCACATTGACATTGAACTTATCGCGGAAGCCACCCTCTTTGATGGTGTGGTTCAGCAGTTTCGTCGTGGGCATCAGCACTATTTCGGCAATGCCGATGTCATAGAAGTCCAGCGCCGCATTGCTCCTCGGTGTCAGCTCCTCGGCGTGCCCGTCCAGCATCTCCAGCTGAAAGGCTTCGGCGAACCATGAGACGGGGTCGGCATCGCCGCGCACATATAGGATGTCGCCGGCATAGATAACCGTGTCGGCCGATGCCAGCTTCTGCGTCACCGTCTTCAAGAAACGCTTTTGTGACGACTGCCCCCGTCGGAGTTCCAAGATGCTAATATGATAGAGTCTGCGGATGTCCAACTCCATGATGCTCTTCCCCACGATGTGACTCTCTAGCGGCACGCGCAATCGGAAGAGGTTGCTGGCCAGACCATACTCTGAGACCAGTTGCTTCAACGATTTCCCACCCAGCTTCCGTTCCTGTTTCTCCTGTTTCTTCGACAGGAACAGCTTCGTCAGCGGCATCAGTACCACAATGCCCACCGCCAGCGTAACCAAGCCCACGGGCAGAAAGGAGAAGAAGCCCAGCTCCGGATAGCCTGCCGCTGTCAGTGTGTTCTGTATCACCAGGTTGGGCGGAGTACCAATCAACGTCATCATACCTCCCATACTACTGGCAAATGCCAACGGCATCAGTAGGCGCCCCGGATTCATACCCGCACCGGTTGCCAGACTGACGACTATGGGCAGCATCAATGCCACCGTGCCGGTATTGCTGACAAAGGCTCCGATGCCTGCCGTTACCAGCATCACCAGGAGGAAGAGTTTTCGCTCACTCTGCCCGGCCAACCGTAGGATGGAGGATGAAATCATCTTGGCCAGACCCGTCTGGAAGATGGCTCCTCCCACCACAAACAGCCCCACCATCATGATGACCACCGTATTGGAGAAGCCGCTCAGCGCCTCCTCAGGTGTCAGTATCTGACACACCAGCAACGCAATCAGTGCGCACAGCGCCACCACGTCCGACCGAACCTTGCCCGACACAAAGAAGAGTGCCGACAACACCAGAATAGTAATCGTAATGCCCATATATATAAATAAGGTGTAATGTGAATTGTTAGATTGTAGTGCAAAGATAGGGGATATTAAGGAGGTGGCCTAATAAGGGATAGTTTTTTCACAAATATTGAGATAAATAGTCTTTCTAAAAAACTTACACCTATTGTTGCATATATAAAATGCTTTTCATACATTTGCACCGACACTGAAAAGGTGACTGATGAGACCGTGATGTCATGCAAAATGAGACACGGTGTCTGACCACAAATGAGACACGGGGTCTCACCACTCATGAGACACGGGGTCTCATCACCCATGAGACACGGGGTCTCATTACCCATGAGACACGGGGTCTCATTTCAGCCCCCATTTCGGTCGAATTAGTAAAGAGATAGTTATTTTAGTAGTAACCTTAAAATCAAGAGACTATGGCAAAGTATAAGCTAGTCAAAAGAGGTAAGCCCGGGGATACCCAGGGCGCAAAAAAGTGGTATGCAACCCCTATTAGTGAACGTGCTCAGAGCACCACTGCGACTACTCGCGCAGCTACTCAGAACACCAGTACAGCCCCCACTGAGATGGACGGTGCGTGCTATCTTTTACGTAAATATTGTGAACAACAGCTCCTTCAGGGACACATCGCTACCATCCCCTACTTTGGTACGATGCGCATCACCTTTAAGAGCACCGGTGTGGAGGACATCAGTACCTTCAATGCCGGGACTATGATTAAGAACCCTCGCCTCATCTTTACCCCTAGTAAGGAGTTCCGCGAGGCAGTTATCAACAACCTTACTTTCGAGAGTGCCGGCGTCATCTCCGAAGGCATCACCTACGGCAGCGTCAGCAACTATCTGACCGCCACCGGTGCCGCATCGGGTGGCACAACCGAAGATAGCGGCAACACCGACAGTGGCAGCAGTAGTGGCGGCAGCACGGATGATGAGTATCCGATGGAATAAGGGGGAGTTATGACCAACTCCCCTCTCCTCACCCTCCTCGGCCCCACGGCCTCCGGTAAGACGGCACTGGCGGCCGAGCTGGCGGTGCGCCTCGATGCCGAGATAATCAGCGCCGACTCCCGACAAGTCTACAGAGGCATGGACCTGGGTACCGGCAAAGACCTGTCGGACTACAACGTCCGCGGGCATCAGGTGCCCTATCACCTCATCGACATTGCCGATGCCGGCTATCGGTACAACGTGTTCGAGTATCAGCGCGACTTCCTCCGTGCCTACGAGGAGATTTGCGCGCGCGGACGCCTGCCCCTGCTCTGCGGAGGCACGGGCATGTACCTGGAATCGATACTGAAGGGATACCGGCTGCTACCCGTGCCCGAGAATCCCGAACTGCGTAATCGGCTGGCCAACAAGACATTGGAGGAGCTGACCGAGATACTGCGCCGGTACAAGACCTTGCACAACAGTACCGACGTGGATACCGCCAAGCGTGCCATCCGCGCCATCGAAATAGAGGAGTACTACCGCACACAGGCACCCGAGGAGCGGTCGTTCCCCAAGCTGGAGAGCCTCATCATCGGGGTGGACATCGACCGCGAACTACGGCGCGAGAAGATCACCCGCCGGCTCCGGCAACGGCTGGACGAAGGCATGGTGGAGGAGGTGCGACACCTTATATATAATGGTGTACCTCCCGAAGACCTCATCTACTACGGGCTGGAGTACAAGTACCTCACACTGCATGTCATCGGGCAACTCTCTTACGATGAGATGTTCCGCCAGCTCGAGACGGCTATCCACCAGTTTGCGAAGCGACAGATGACCTGGTTCCGAGGCATGGAACGACGCGGCTTCACCATCCATTGGGTGGACGCACGCCTGCCGATGGAAGAAAAGATTGCCTTTGTGGTGGATAAACTCAAAAGTATCACTAACTTTGCGTCATCTTAGTGTCAAAACTAAACAGTCAGTAACCAAGTAACAGCAGAGAGCCATGAGTGTAAAGCCGGAGAAATGGGGCGTCATCTATAACCCCAAAGCAGGCACCCGTAAGGTGCAAAAGCGATGGAAGAAAATCAAAGACTATATGGATGAGATGGGGGTAGACTACGACTATGTGCAGTCGGAAGGCTACGGCTCGGTGGAACGTCTCGCCGGCATCTTGGCTAACAACGGATACCGAACCATCGTCATCGTAGGCGGTGATGGGGCACTGAACGACGCCATCAATGGCATCATGAACTCCACCGCGGAGAACAAACAAGACATCTCCCTAGGCATCATACCCAACGGAATAGGCAATGACTTTGCCAAATACTGGGGCATGAACACCGACTACAAAGAGGCCGTGGACATGCTGATAACGGGACGACGCCGGCGCATAGACGTGGGTACGTGTGACTACTTCGACGGTACCACGCACCGGCGACGCTACTTTCTCAATGCCATCAACATCGGCCTCGGAGCACGCGTGGTACAGATAACTGACCGGTGCAAACGCTTCTGGGGCGTGCAGTATCTCTCCTGGGTGATGGCACTGCTCTCAATCATATTCGAGCGCAAGCTACACCGTATGCACCTGAAGATAAACGGCGAGCATATCCGTGGTCGCATCATGACGGTCTGCATAGGCAGTGCATGGGGATATGGCCAGGTGCCCAGTGCCGTTCCCTATAACGGTTGGCTCGATGTGTCGGTCATCTACAGACCGGAACTCTTGCAACTCTGGGCAGGCTTGTGGCTGCTGATACAAGGCCGCATCCTGAACAGTAAGCTCGTCATGCCCTATCGTACCCAGAGAGTGAAGATACTAAGGGCACAAAACGCCGCTGTCGACCTGGACGGACGCCTGTTGGATCGCCAGTTCCCCCTCGAAGTGAGTGTGCTGCACGAAGCTATCACACTGATCATCCCATAAGGGGGCGGCAACTCGGGACATCGGCATCCGGCAAGCCCAGGCATCAGCATCCGATGACCCATTTTATCAGCAAGAAACGACCTATTTCATCCGTAAGAAACGACCTATTTCATTAGTAATAAATCAGAACAGAGATATGCTAGAATTGACCAACAACACTACCGGTAACTTCTTCCTATTGGCCGGTCCCTGTGTCATCGAAGGAGAAGAGATGGCACTACGCATTGCAGAACGTATCGTTAAGATGACAGAACGGTTAGGCATCCCCTACGTCTTCAAGGGCTCGTACCGCAAGGCAAACCGCTCTCGCATCGACTCATTCACCGGCATCGGCGACGAAAAGGCCCTGAAGGTGCTGCAAAAAGTACACGATGTGTTTGGTGTACCCACCGTTACCGACATCCATAGTGCCACCGAGGCGGAGATGGCTGCCGCATACGTGGACATCTTGCAGATACCCGCCTTTCTCTGCCGTCAGACCGACCTGCTGGTGGCTGCTGCAAAGACAGGGAAGACCATCAACATCAAAAAGGGACAATTCCTATCGCCACAAGCCATGCAGTTTGCCGCTCAGAAAGTGGTGGAAGCAGGCAACAGACAGGTGATGCTGACCGAACGAGGCACTACCTTCGGCTATCAGGACTTGGTAATCGACTATCGCGGCATTCCCCAGATGCAGGCATTCGGCTTCCCCGTATTGCTCGATGTGACACACTCCTTACAACAACCCAATCAGACCAGCGGCGTTACGGGTGGCATGCCCCAGCTGATTGAGACGGTAGCCAAGGCAGGCATCGCTGTAGGGGCCGACGGTCTCTTCATCGAAACCCACGAGGACCCATCGGTGGCCAAAAGCGATGGTGCCAACATGCTGAAACTCGATCTCTTGGAAGGCCTCCTCGAGAAGTTGGTACGCATCAGACAAGCCATCAAGGAGTAATTTCTTCCCTATGGGTGTGATTAAATCATCCCCATCGCGACAGATAAGAGAAAACTATCACTTAAAACGAAAGAATATGAAACAGTTACTTCGCAGCCTAGGTATGATGCTGGTCATCATCTGCTGCACCTATCAACCGGCAACATCCCAACAGTTGCCCCCCATCCCCACCGATCAGAATGTACGCATCGGCAAGTTGGAGAATGGACTGACATACTACATCCGACACAACGCCCTGCCGGAGCAACGTGTGGAGTTCTACATCGCTCAGAAGGTAGGCTCCATCCAGGAGGAACCGGCACAGAGAGGCTTGGCTCACTTCTTGGAACACATGTGCTTCAACGGTACCAAGAACTTCCCGGGTGACGAGCGCGGACTCAGTATTGTGAAGTGGTGTGAGACCAAGGGTATCAAGTTCGGTACCAACCTTAATGCCTACACCAGTGTGGACGAGACGGTGTACAACATCAGCAACGTGCCTACCACCAGTGAAGACGTCGTTGACTCGTGCCTCCTCATCCTGCATGACTGGAGCAATGCCGTACTGCTGACAGAGGAGGAGATAGACAAGGAACGCGGGGTGATACACGAGGAATGGCGTCAGCGTAACAGCGGCATCATGCGCCTCTTCACAGACGCATGCCCCACCCTGTATGCCAACTCTAAGTACACCGACTGTATGCCCATTGGCAGCATCGACGTGATCGATAACTTCCCCTACCAGGCAATACGGGATTACTATAAGAAATGGTATCGTCCCGACCTGCAAGGCATCATTGTGGTAGGCGACATCGACGTCGATGTCATCGAGGCTAAGATCAAGAAGACCTTTGCCGACATACCGGCACCTGTCAATCCGGCAGAACGGGTTTACTATCCCGTTCCTGACAATAAGGAGCCACTCATCTATATAGGTAAGGACAAGGAGGTAGACCAGCCCAGCATCATGCTCTTCTTCAAGCAAGAGGCAACCCCCGACGCACAGAAAGGCAACCTCGGCTACATGCTGCAAGGCTACATCACCCACATGATAACCAGTATGTTGAACGAACGCTTTAATGAGTTGCGCCAATCTCCCAATCCTCCGTTCCTATACGCCGGTGCAGGCTATAGCAACTTCTTCCTGGCCAAGACGAAGGACGCACTGCAGGTAAGCGCCAGCAGCAAAGCCGATGGCATCGAAGAAGCCTTCAAGACGGTAGTGGCAGAGGTAGAACGGGCTCGTCGCTTCGGATTCACCGAATCGGAGTATGAACGCGCACGTGCCAAGTATCTGCAAAGACTGGAATCTGCCTACAACGAACGCGAGAAGACCAAGAGTGATGACTACGTGGATGAGTACGTACGTCACTTCCTCGATGCAGAACCCACTCCGGGCATAGAGTTCGAGTACAACACAATGAATCAGGTCGCCCCCAGCATCCCCGTTGCCGCCATCAATCAGGCCCTGCAACAGATACTTGCCAACGACGAGAACCAAGCTGTCTTCATAGCAGGTACTGACAACGAGCAAGGCGTGCTTCCCACACAAGAAGCCGTACTGGGCTATCTGAAAGGCATGCGCGCATTGGACTTGAAGCCCTACGAGGACAAGGTATCTGATGAGCCGCTGATGAAAGAACTGCCGAAGGGCGGAAGCATCGTATCGGAAAAGACCGATGCAATCTATGGCACCACCGAGCTGACACTCTCCAACGGAGTAAAGGTCTACCTGAAGAAGACAGACTTTAAGGCAGATGAGATCAGAATGAGTGCTCGCAGCTTGGGAGGTACCGCTCAGTTTGAGGACAAAGACGCCTTAGACTTCTCTTCCATCGCTAGTATTGTCTCTGCCGGTGGCATCGGTAATCACAGCAAGGTAGAGTTAAGCAAGCTGTTGGCCGGCAAGAAGGTGTCTGTCAACCCATTCATCGGTGGTACATTGGAAGGTGTGGCCGGTAATTGCTCGCCGAAAGACTTCGAGACGTTGATGCAACTGACATACCTGACCTTCACCGCTCCTCGCAAGGATATGGAAGCATTTACCTCCTATAAGAACCGAGTGAAGGCACAGTTGGAAAGCGCCAAGGCCAATCCTTTAGCCTCGTTCAACGACAGCGTTAACGCCGTGCTCTTCAATAAGCATCCCCGTAAGGTAATCATGCAGCCCGAGATGGTGGACAGACTGAACTATGACCGCATCTTAGACATGTATAAGGAACGCTTTGCAGATGCCGATGACTTCACCTTCTTCTTCGTTGGTAACATCGACCTGGAGAAAGTGAAGCCGCTGATTGCTCAATACATAGGCGCACTGCCCGCTATCAAGGGAAGTGAGAAGATTATCGACCGTAATGTCGACATCGTAAAGGGCAAGGTGGTCAATGAATACGCAAAGGAGCAACAGACACCGATGGCAACCATAGCCATGTTCCACACTGGTAAGTTCGACTATACACTGAAGAACAAGGTGTTGCTCGACTACCTGACCCAGATTCTTCGTGCCCTCTACACCGAAGAAGTTCGTGAGAAAGAAGGAGGAACCTATGGAGTACAATGTGGTGGAACCATCGAGAAGTTCCCGAAGCCGGAAGTGATGGTACAGATAGTCTACCAGACCGACCCGGCGAAGAAAGACCACCTAAACAAAGTGGTTGATGCACAGCTGGAGAAACTGGCCGCTGCAGGTCCGACAGAAGAGCAAATCCAGAAGGTAAAAGAGTATATGTTGAAGAAGTACAACGATAACCAGAAAGAGAATGGATATTGGATGGGCAACTTGAACGAATACTTCTACACCGGAGTGGACAGAAATGCCGGATACGACACACTGGTTAGTGGCATCACAGCCAAAGACATCCAAGAGTTTGCAGCCGAGCTTCTGAAGCAAGGCAACAAAGTCACCGTTGTCATGACTGTACCCCAATAATTAAGTATCTACTGAAAGAGTAAGCATATGGAAGCCGAGCAGAATCTATTGGAAGAAAACAACCGATACGGTATCTGCTTGGCTTCTTTACTATACTCACCTCAGCAATAAAACATCTTCTTTTATACAACTAATTCCCTATTCACTCCATGAATCTTTTCTTAGAACTACGACGTCACGGAAAACTGGCAGAGAAGCGTAATCCCATGTATGAGAAGAGTCGCTTCGCCAAGTTCTGGGGCTACTTTATGGGCATATTCGGAGCCGGCTATCTCATGTTCTTCGGCACCATGTTCGCCTTTGCCTTTGATGGTGGAGCAGTAGAGCCTTACCATGTGCTGAATGCCGGATTCATCTTCATCATGATACTGGACTTCTTGATGCGTTTTCCCTTTCAGAAGACACCGACACAAGAGGTTAAGCCCTACCTGTTACTCCCCGTTCGCCGTAATCGTCTGATTGACTTTCTGCTCATTCGTTCCGGGCTGAACGGATTCAATCTGATATGGTTATTCTTCTTTGCCCCCTTTGCCCTATTCACCATTACCAAGTTCTACGGTTTCTCAGGGTTGCTGAGTTACTGCATCGGTACATGGCTACTAATGGTATTCAACAACTACTGGTTCCTTCTGTGCCGCACCCTGTTAAGCGAGCGCATCTGGTGGGTACTGTTACCGGTGGTTGTATATGGCCTCATCGGGGTGGGATTGTTTGTCCCGGAAGAGAGTCCTCTGTTTGACCTTTCTGTTGACTTGGGCGAAGGGTTTATCCACGGAAATCCACTCACCTTCTTAGGCATGCTACTGGCCATCTGCCTGATGTGGTTGATTAACCGAAGCCTCATGCAACGACTTATCTACAGCGAGTTAAACAAGGTAGAAGACACTACGGTGCAAGTGAAACGAGTATCAGAATATAAGTTCCTAGACCGCTACGGTGAGATTGGTGAATACATTCGTTTGGAGCTGAAGATGTTGTTACGAAACAAGATAACCAAATCCTCGCTAATCACCATCACCTGCGTAGTACTTGCATTCAGCAGTGTACTGAGTTTTACCGATGTTTACGACGGTGCCGGCATGAAGAGTTTCATACAGATATACAACTATGTAGTTTTTGGTATCTTGTTCCTCTCTCCACTGATGAGTTACGAAGGCAACTACATCGATGGCCTGATGAGTCGGAAAGAGTCCATCTACAATCTTCTGAGAGCTAAATACCTCCTCTATGCCGCTGCCATCATCATACCGTTGATACTGATGATTCCGGCAATGGTAATGGGTAAGCTCACACCCCTCTCCTGCATAGCCTGGGCCATCTTTACTGCGGGATGTATCTACTTCGGACTATTCCAACTGGCTGTTTACAATACCAGCACCACCAACCTGAACATGAAGATGACCAATCGCAACAACGTTGGTACCGGCATGCAGAACCTCATCTCTATGTTTGCATTGGGCATTCCACTCATCTTAGGCATCGTTCTTCCTCTACTGATTGGAGATACGGCTGCCAACTGGGTACTACTGCTAATCGGTGTAGCATTTATCGCCACCAACAAGCTTTGGCTGAAAAACATATACCTTCGTTTCATGGCAAGACGCTACAAGAACATGGAGGGATTCCGCAATAGCAGACAACGATAAGTCTCAGTAACGGAGATTCTCATCACACAACCTTTCACATTAACAATATGGATATTATGATACAGATAACAAAACTACAAAAGAACTTCGGCGAGAAAAGAGCTGTTGACATTGCCGACTACACCATAAACCAGGGTGACATGCTGGGCCTCGTGGGAAACAACGGAGCAGGAAAGACAACCTTGTTCCGACTGATACTGGACTTGTTGCAAGCCGATTGTGGCAACGTAACCATCAACGGCGTGGATGTATGCAAAACAGAAGATTGGAAACAGTTCACCGGTGCTTTCATCGACGATGGCTTCCTCATCGACTACCTCACTCCCGAAGAGTATTTCTACTTCATCGGACGCATGTATGGCCTGAAGAAAGAGGCCGTGGACGAGCGTCTGCAACCTTTCGAACGTTTCATGAACGGCGAAGTCTTGGGACAGAAGAAGTTCATCCGTAACTTCTCCATGGGTAACAAGCAGAAGATTGGCATCATCTCAGCCATGCTTCACCACCCGCAATTACTCATTCTCGACGAACCTTTCAACTTCCTCGACCCTAGTTCGCAGGCCATCATCAAGCACCTGCTGAAACACTATAACGAAGAGCATGGAGCCACCGTTATCATCTCCAGCCACAACCTCAACCACACCGTAGACGTTTGCCCGCGCATCGCCTTGCTGGAGCATGGTGTCATCCTGCGCGACATCAGCAACGAAAACAACTCGGCCGAGCAAGAGTTGGAAGACTACTTCAACGTACGCATCGATGAAGAGGCAGCAGACACTTCCGAAGCCAACCTAGAGAAGGAGGAAGAAGCATGAAATCACTCATCAAACTACTCTTCTCCACCCTCACCCTAATGCTTTCGCTAAATGCTTGCCAAGTACTCGAGCCGCAAGTCGATTACCAAGCCCTAGCCAAAGCCTCCATTCGCTTAGGGATAGATATTGCTTACGAAGATAATCACGACCTATATCTGCAATCAGCACAATGGTTGGGCACTCCCTATCGCGTGGGAGGCACCGACCGACAAGGCATTGATTGTTCCGGTCTTTCCCGCCAGCTCTATCGGAAGGTTTACGGCGAACGACTCTCACGCACCACCAAAAAACAGTACCAAGAGGCTCGTCAAATCTATCTGAAAGACTTGGCAGAGGGAGACTTGCTGTTCTTTTCCAGTCCTGCCTCTCCAAAGAAGGTCGCTCACGTGGGTATCTACCTGAAGAACAATAAATTCATCCACGCCACTACCGGTAAAGGAGTTATCATCAGCGACCTCGGTGAGGAGTACTACCGAAAGCATTTCCTGCGAGCCGGCCGCATAGATTAACGTCAGTTCGGCAGATGGTCTGAAAGACCGGGTGGCAAAGCCACTTTCAATAGCCGCGGACTTAAAATAAAGTTGACAAGGTACAAGTTGACAAGTTAACGAGGCCCTTGTGTCTTGTCAACTTTATTTTAAGCCCGTGGCTACTATAGTACCTACGGTACCCGGTCTTTCAGACCATCCGCCGAATTCTCCTTTTTTTTTAGAGCGTCCGATACTCTTTCCGGGCATCGAAACAAGGACAGGACTTTCTAATGTACGGACTGAGCTGGCGATGTCCCAGAATGCGGGCGTGAGGATAATCAACCTTCAGTTGACGCAACAAATCCATCAATGCACATTTCTGTGCCCAGGTTCGTGTGTCAGCAGGAGTTCCGGTTTCGTCCAAACCACCCTCATAACAGACGGCTATACTCTTATCGTTCCAGCCGACGGCATGAGCACCCATCTGATGAACCGGACGACAGACGTGTATCTCGCCATCACGTGTAATGTAGAAATGATAACCGATACCTGCAAAGCCACGTTGCTTATGTGAGCGTTCCAATGCTTCCAACGGAAAATCCCGATCACAGCGTGTGGCACTGCAGTGAACTACCAGGAGGTTCACCTCCCGATAGTTCTGATAGAAACTGCCTATTTTCATAAAATTTTACATGCTTCTAGGCCTAGTGCACCCGCTAAGGCGGAAGCTGCAGCAATAAGTACTTTGATAATGATACTCCAGGCACTGGGTTTCGATTTCTGATTTTGTTTTTGTTCTGTTACCATGATAAAAAAGTTAATTTAAAATGAAGAATGAAGAATGATGAATGAAGAATGAAGAATAAAGAATAAAGAATAAAGAATGATGAATTCAACTTTCATCTTTCAACTATCAACTATCAATTATCA
>JAGATY010000018.1 GCA_017621035.1 Bacteroides sp.
AGGCCGTGTCGCTCGGCTATCTCGGAGAGTGTTTGTTTACCCTTTACATACTCTTCGTAAAGACTCTTAGGTGATGTACTACGGCGGGCTATTGGTAGTACAGAATGACGATGGCAGTTTGCACAAAAATACCGCTGTTTATCCCCGTTGTAGCCATGTCTGACGAGGGTTATTTGCCCACATTTTGGACAAACTTTTTATCCATTTCTAACACAAATACTGCAAATATAAGTAAATCAAACAATTGCCTCGATTTTATGTACTATTTTTGACCAATAAGCCGGGCTTTCTTTGTTTAACCCCCTTTCAAATTACGTTGTATAGCGAAGACTCCCAATACGCCATATACCATCACTTGAATCCATAGCGTAATCAGTTGTGGCCAAATGTCACTTAGTGAAGCTCCCATAGAATGAATCTGCACGAATGCCAGTGTGGCCGGTGTTGCCGGAAACAGTGCATGTGCTACTTGCCAATACCAGGGCATCAATTCCAATGGATAGGAAATACCGGACAGGAAGATATATCCGACAGAAAAGAAAGTAATCATCAGCAAGGGGGCTTCTGCATCAGTAAACCAACGAGACATGGTCATGCCAAAGAAGGCTGTTGCCAACAGAAAGGGTGTAAGCAGAATAAGAAGATTCCAAGCATTCCCGAGGTGAGGAATGGGAAACAAAGCCGGAAGCAATCCGAATAGAAATAGAGAGAAAATGAGATAAAGCCCTACATACACACTGCTTCTTCCCACCAACAAGCGAAAAGCCATTATCCAATTACTTACCGAAACTCCTTTTTTCTTCTTTGTTACTATCATATTCTTCTCTGCTATTGCTCTTCTCCTTTGCCTCTCCGCTTCCTCTCCTCGTACAATAGCAATGGCCATCAGCATGGTTTGAAAGATGATGATGACAAGTACAGCCGGGATAAGATACGAACCATATCCACCGGTGATATTATAAAGAACCCTTCCTCTTATCGGTATGGGAGAAGCTGCGGCTATTGCTATCCATCCTTCGGGCGGCAGAAAGATGATTCCCTTTTCACGGTACGTCTCGTTCAATGCCAACATGACGTGGGTGGTTGCTTCTTGCAAGCTTTTGAAAGTGAGGAAGGCATCGGTATTGGCATAGAGTGTATAAACAGCTTGTTCTCCACGATTTACCCGTGTTTCAAAGTCAGAAGGAAGGTAAAGTATGCCATCAACCTTTCCCTCTTTCAGAAGTTTGCGTGCTTCCGGTAGGTTGGGAGTACGATAACGGACGTCGGTTTGAGGTGTGGCGTTCAACCAACGAATGTATTGCCTGCTCAACGAAGAGTGGGAGAGGTCAACAACAGCAATAGGAACCTTCCGTACCACATTGGGTGCGTACATGTAGTTGTAGAGCACTCCGTAAAAGAGTACACCTCCTGAAAGTACCAATAAAACGGCCGGATTTTCAACTATTCGTCTCCATTCTTTATATATAATATGGTGCCACGTTGGGCTATGAATCTTCTCTTGAAACGATTGATGGGGTTGTTCTGATGGGATATCACTTCTTCTTTTTTCTTTGTTCATCCACCAATCCAACAGTGGAATCAATGCAATAGCTAATAGTGGAAATAGCATCAGTACTACCCAATTGGGCCAAATTGTTGCTATTCCTGCATTGAAATAACCAATGGCTTGGATGGACTCAGTGAAATGTCTGACCGGAAAGAGGTAAGAAAAGAGATACACCGGTTTGTACATGGCACTGACCGGAAACGTTATTCCACTCAGTGTGGCACCCAAAGAACCTATCATGGATACAATGCTGATGATAATTGCTATACGCGGAAAGAGTGAAAAGAGTATCAATGCCAATGCTTGTGTTGCAAGAATAAACAGAATAGTTGTAAGGTTCAGCAAGCCGATACTGCCGGCCAATGGAATGTGTAATGTACCAAAGAAGGTGTAATTGGCAGCAATGGCTATAGCTGAAAAGATACAACTGTATGGGAAAAGTTTACCGACAACGGCTATTCCTAGGTTACCGTGTGCCGTTGCAAGCCACTCTTGGGTTGTGCGGAATTTCAGTTCGCTACCGAAAGTATAGACCGTGACTAACAGAATAATTATCTGTAGCAACACGAAGAAGATAGGTTGACTCAGGTAGATGGAGTAATTCAAATCAGGATTGTGCAACGGATGGCTGTTTTCTTCTATAGGTAAAAGGAATGTCTCTATCTCTTCCGGTGTGACGCCTACTGCTTCAGCCTGCATGACGAGGGGTGCTACAGATACTCCGGCCAGACTTTTCTCAAAAGCTGCCATCAACTCACCACCCACCGATAACAGTGCATAGTGATAATAGTAAGTGAGGGAAGTTGCTTCTTGAGCAAACCGATGTGGGATAACCAAGTAACCGTAGATATGTTTTTGTTGTACATCCCTGCGGGCAGTAACTTCATCTGAATAGATTTCGGTTACATGAAAAGTAGGAACACTCTCCATGCGACGGATGATTTCTCGGGAAGCTGCACTGTTATCCTTATCGACAATACCGACAGGAAGCTCTCTCATGGAACCGTTTCCGAAGATGGTTGCCATGAAGAAGAGAGCGAAAAGGGGAAGTATCAGGCATACACCGAAGTAAAGACGACGAGAAGTCATGCGTCTCCACTCACGCATCAGGGTGGCATGGAAAGCATTCATGTTACTTCTTTATTGGTATTAAGACAGACATTCCGGGGCGTAATCCCTCTGTGGGGAGAGTAGGACGGGCATGCAGTTCAAAAGTCTTCATGTCGTAACTACCGCTTTCTCGGGTAGATTGCCAAGTGGCAAAGCTGCCTAACGGACTGATGTAATAGACAGAGAACTCCACTTCTTTCCCTCCGATGGCGGGTATTCTCCCTTTGAAGGTTGTACCTAGAGGGAAAAGGGAAAGCAAATCCTCCCTGACATTCAGCACCAAATGAGCATCTTCTAACACGACCAAGCTTATGATGGGTGTACCGGGAGCTACCAGTTCTCCCCGTTTCGGATAGATGGCTGCTATCTCTCCGTTGGCCGGAGCTGTAAGACGGGCATCTACCAAGAGAGAGGAAACTTCCTCCACAGTGCTTCGAGCAGCATCTACCATACTACGTGAAGCGGCTTTATCCTCACTTCGAGCACCGGCAAGAGCCAGTTGGTACTGCTCGTAGGTAGCACGTTCGGCAGCCAATGCAGCTTTGTAAAGGGCTTCGGCTTCGTCGTAACGTTGGGTGGTTACTACACTATCGGTATATAATGTTTGAATGCGTCGGTAGGTTTTCTCAGCTAAAGCAAGGTCGCTCTCTGCTTTGTTCCATAGCTGACGAGCAGTGGCAATAAGTTGTTTGCGCGTTCCGGCATCCACTTTCTTATTCTCTTCTCGGGCAGCTTGTTCAAGTGCGTTCACTTGCCGATACTTGGCTTCTATGGTGGGACTATTGATAATGACCAGCGTATCTCCACGCTTTACCCGTTTCCCTTCGTTGACAAGGAAACTGTCCACACGTCCCGGAAGCTTTCCGCTAATACGTATTTCGGTAGCTTCAATCTCTCCTTGCAGGAGGATGGGCTGATGGTTCATACTAATCATTCCTATAATGGAGATGATGACAATCAGTGCCAACATCCCGATGAAAGCCAGACTGAGGCTTTTGTTAGTAAGTTTCATAAGCATTATTTTGATAGTTTGCAAAGGTTTCGGTCATTCCACACAGTGCCAACAGATTCATTAAGACCACATCATATTCGTAGAAAGCAGCCAGTTTAGCCAGTTGAGCGTTGGCTAACATGGTTTCGGCATCTACAACTTCCGTTGAGGTGGCCATGCCTTCAGTAAATGCTTTCCGTCTCATACGCACTAATTCTTCACTGAGCAGGATGCTTGTTTTCAGGGCTTTCACACTGTTTTGTGCATTTTCCAGCTGTGCATAGAGCTTGTCGATGGCAACAGAAAACTCTTCGTTGGCTTTCTCTTCACCTAGTTGAAGGCTTTGTCCGGCCAATTTGGCTTGTCGAATCTGTTGTTCTCTTGCTAATCCGTCGAAAAGATTCCAGCTGAACCCGATGCCTATCACTGTGCGAGGAGCCAAGTTGGAGGGTAGACCGTGGGCATAAAGAGTCTGTTTGCCAAAGAGAGCAATGTTTGGAAAATAGGCACTTTGTGCTATGCGCAACCTACTTTGTTCCACATCTTTCATTAACCGAAGTTGGTTTATAGCAGGATTGGCTGTTTGCATCATTCTGATAAATAGCGCTTTATCAGGCAGTTCTCGGTTGATGAATAAAGGTGAAGTCACCTGGATGAGGCAGCCTTCTTCTTCATGAATCAATGTGCGAAGGGCTTCTAGTAATACTTCGGTATCTCTCTGTGCCGCTTCAAGACTACGCTCAGCCTCCTCTAGATTTACTTGAGCCAACAGTCGACTGGCTTTGTCAATCATGCCTGCTTCCTCCAACTTTACGGCTTCGTGATAGTGACGACGTAAACTTCCGACGGTTTCCTGCCTGACTTGAACAACGGCTTCAGCTAGGTTAAGGCCGAAATAACGCTCAGCAAGTAATATTTGCTGGTTAGCATTTGTTTCTGCCTGGGCCTCTTGAGCAATGTCAACCAATCGGTCTCCTATCTTGCCGGCTTGCACACGTTTCCCTCCTGAAAAGAGAATCCATTCGGCAGACACCCCTATGCTGCTGATATTTTGAGGTAAAAGTGGAAAACTAAGCGTTTGATTTCCTAACTGATTGAGCCATCCGGTTATAAACTGATTGTTGGGAAGTAACTGCTGAACCACCTCTTCGGCCGATTCTGCATAAGGTTTGAGCGATTGTCTCACTTCGATAGGTTGGGAAAAGTGAGCGTAAGCTCCCGATGCTTGCAAAGAGGGAAACCAGAGTGCACGTATTTTTTCCCGTTCGGATTGGGCACTTTCCGTGTTCTTACGACTAATCTGGAGGCTGCGGTTTTCTTGTTTCATCAGTTTTTGAGCATCGTTGAAACTGAGTGAGAGGCTATTCTGTGCCCACATCATTTGTCCTAAACAAACTATGTAGAGGTTGATTACTAAGCGTTTCATTGGCTTATAGTTAAGGTTTGTATTGACAACGAAACATTTCTGATTTAAACTTTGTTCGTATGTAAGGCGAAAATAAATTTGAGCCTGCGGGTATCAGGTAACAATGATTTTATTACCTTTGCACCGTTTTCATAGTAATTAGAATTTTGAGTTTTGCGGCAGTAGCTCAGTTGGCAGAGCATTAGCTTCCCAAGCTGAGGGTCGCGGGTTCGAGTCCCGTTTGCCGCTCCTTCGGAAATCAGATAGTTACGAAAGTTTCTATCTGATTTCTGCTTTTATAGGGTGGCTATCTTAACTATAATAAGAGTAGTATAAGGTAATAAAAAAGAGTAGTACTTTGGGGGAATCAAAGTACTACTCTTTTTTTATCTAGTCACCTTTGGGTAGCTACAGAGCCCACGGTGGGTGGTTCAGTCTCTGCGATTGAGGAATATCATCACGTAGTAGATGAGGGTGGCAAGCGAGCTGAGGGCGGCTACCACATAGGTGTAGGCAGCGGAACGGAGGGCATCTTCGGCCTGCTTGTGGTTGTAAACGTTGGTGATGCCTGCGTTACTGAGCCATACAAGTGCGCGTTGGCTAGCGTTGATTTCCACGGGCAGGGTGATGAAGCTGAACAGAGTGGTCAGCGCAAAGAGGATGATGCCGGCCAGTAACACTTGTGGAAAGGAGTTGATGAGAAGGATACCTGCCAGCAGTACCCAGGAGAGGATGTTGGAACTGAAGGATACTACGGGGACGAGCTTACTGCGCAGAGTCAGTGGTGCATAAGCACGGGCGTGTTGCACAGCGTGTCCGCACTCGTGGGCAGCAACGGCTGCAGCCATGATGCTGGCACTGTTGTAGACGCCATCGCTCAGATTCACGGTCTTGTCCAACGGGTTATAGTGGTCGGTCAGTCGGCCGGGTGTGTGGGTAACGGTGACATCGTAGATACCATTGTCTTGCAGCATTTTGCGTGCCACGTCGGCTCCAGTCATGCCGTTTCCGGTGGGTACTTTGGAGTATTTCTTGAACTTGTTTTGCAGATTCATCTGTACGAGCCAACTGAGGATGGCTACTCCGATAAAGATAATCCATTGAATGGGAATCATTGCTGTTGTCATAATTGGTTTGTCTTTAAAATGTTAATAGCGGATGAATAGTTTATCTGTTTTAATCGTTACAAAGAGTTTGCCAAAAAGAGAGGGAAGCTATGTTTTGCCGACAGCTTCCCTCGTTTTTTAGTATGTTTTAAGATGTTTATGCCTCTTCGGTGTAACGTTCGATAGTTTGTGCGCGGTCGGGACCTACGGAAACAATTTTGATTGGTACTTCGAGCTGCTCTTCGAGGAAGCTGAGGTAGGCGTTGAACTCTTCGGGGAACTCATCTTCGCTCTGCATCTTGGTCATGTCGGTCTGCCAACCGGGTAGTTCTACGTAAACGGGTTCCACTCCTTCTGCTATGTCGAAGGGGAAGTGGTCAATTTCTTCACCGTTCATCTTGTAAGCAACGCAGGCTTTGATGGTTTCGAAGGTATCGAGCACATCGCTCTTCATCATGATGAGTTTGGTAACTCCGTCTACCATGATGGCGTATTTAAGAGCTACTAGGTCAATCCATCCACAACGACGTTTGCGTCCGGTAACCGAACCGAACTCATGTCCCAGGGTACAAATCTTGTCGCCGGTCTCATCAAACAACTCGGTGGGGAAGGGACCTGAACCTACACGGGTACAGTATGCTTTGAAGATGCCATACACTTCGCCAATCTTATTAGGGGCAACGCCCAGTCCTGTGCAAGCACCTGCACAAACGGTGTTGGAGGAAGTAACAAAGGGATAAGAGCCAAAGTCGATGTCGAGCATGGTTCCTTGTGCGCCTTCGCAAAGTACCGATTTGCCCTCTTTCAGCAGGCTATTGATTTCATGTTCGCTATCTACAAAGGTGAATTGCTTCAGGTATTCGATGCCTTCCATCCAAGCTTTCTCCAGTTCGGTCAGGTCATAGTCGTAGTTCAGACTTTTAAGAATCTGTTCGTGACGGGCTTTGGCTGCAGCATATTTCTTATCGAAGTCCAGCAAGATGTCACCCACACGCACACCGTTACGACTGATTTTGTCTGTATAAGTCGGGCCGATACCCTTTCCGGTAGTGCCTACTTTGGCATCTCCCTTAGCGGCCTCGTAGGCTGCATCAAGGATTCGGTGGGTAGGTAGGATGAGGTGTGTCTTCTTGGAAATGTGTAGACGGCTCTTCAAGTCGTGACCCGATGCCTCCAGTGCTTCGGCTTCTGCCTTGAACAGTGCGGGGTCCAGTACCACACCGTTGCCTATGATGTTAACTTTATCTCCTTGGAAAATACCGGAAGGAATGGAACGGAGCACGTATTTCTGTCCTTCAAACTCAAGTGTGTGTCCGGCATTGGGGCCGCCTTGGAAGCGTGCCACTACATCATACTTGGGAGTTAATACGTCGACGACTTTACCTTTACCTTCGTCGCCCCATTGTAATCCTAATAGAACATCTACTTTCATTTTTCTTTCTTTATGTTGTTATTACTTTTTTTCTTGCTTTTATTGGCGCGGTCGCACTTGCTGCACAGGCCATATATATATAAGGTGTAGTGCGTAAGGTTGAAACGTTTCAGTTTGGTGTTACCGATGGCTTGCTGTAATTCATCGCTCAGAAACTCGGTAACCTTACCACACTGGGTACAGATTTGATGATGGTGAGTGGTACGATTGTACGACTTTTCATACTGTGAAGAGTTTCCGAACTGATGTTTGATGACGAGCCGTGCGTTGAGTAGCAGGATGATGGTGTTGTAAAGAGTAGCACGGCTGACGCGGAACTTGCCCTGCTCGGCCATCATAGAGTAGAGAGTATCTATGTCGAAGTGGCCTTCAATGGAGTAGATAGTTTCAAGTATGGCATAACGTTCGGGTGTCTTCCGATGCCCGTTCGTGTTCAGGTATTCCGTGAATATCTGTTTAACCGTATCTTTCACTTGTTGATTTTCCATCTCAGCTTTATGGCTTTTCCACGGCCGACAAAGTTAAGTCTTTTTTATGGAAAGCAATAGCGAATACGGAAAATTTTCGCAACATGCGGCTAGAAATCGGGAGAAGTTGCTGCATCGGCCGGAATAACAGCGTGCTCTTTTTGTCGTAACAGTACGCACTTACAAGAAAAAGAGCACACACTTACAAGAAAAAGAGCACGCACTTCTGGTCGTAAGTGCGTGCTCTTTCAGTGGTTATCCAAAGGATGGACTATAACTCTTCAGCCTCTTGCTTTACAAGGTTGTAGAGTTGTTGCTCTCTCTCCTTTTCCGAGTGGGCATATTCATCCACCCGTCTGCATACCAGAAAGGCGTGCTCCTCGCTGTGTTGCATGAACTTGCGCAGGGCATTGGCTGCTGCATTGCGTACATGGTAACTACCTGAGAGAATGGCGACAATGGCCTGATCCAGAAACTCGTTGGCTACCCGTTCCTCCATGTCACCCTTCTTCATCAGCAGACGGGCGATGGTTAAGAAACCGCATACCTGATAGAACTCACGTTCGTCAGCAATCCAGCGGAAGGATAGGGCAGGGGCGTAAGGCAGATGTTGGAACAGGTTCATGCAGGTAAGCTCGGCAATCTCGATGTTGTGGATATCTTCCATCCAGATGTCGGCAATCTCCGGGCAGAAACTTTCCAGCGGTTGCAGCAGTCCGGCCAGAATTTTGCTCTCGCGGACATTTTCTTTCCAGAGGGCTTGTGCCAGTGCATGGTCTTTCTCAAACATGGCGGCAATCTGCTTGATGCGAGGCAGCTCTACCCCGAAGTTCAGCTTATACACCAGTCCTTTCTCGCGCATGCTTTGCGAGGCCACTCCGTTCATGGAGAGTCGGAGTTGTGTTTTTATCTCTTTGAGTTGTTCTTTCAGTTCCACGTTTTTATGCTTCGGATGCTTATTGGTTTATTTGTTTACAAACGGCAGGGTTGCGTACTCTTTGCTGTAGCGCAACATCTGCTCTGCATAGCCCTCGTTGTAGCTAACCTTTACGTCGGTGATGTTGCCGTTGGCATCTGTAACAGCTTCGTATACAGGGTTGACGAAACCTTTGTAAGGTGCCAGGTTCAGCTTCTTGTAGCGTTCCAATACTTCGGAATGAAGTACCGGATCAACTTTCACGGCATAGGCTTCCACCAGCTCACCGGCTGCTTTCAGGTCGCCGGTAGACTTGATGCGCTGTATTTCAGCCAACAGTTTGCCGAAGAGGGCACGCAACTTCTCGTAGTCGTTCACCTTGACGTAAGTCTTACCCTCCTTCTTCACCAGTTCCACCACCTTATCAGCTGCTCCCTGCTCAAAAGCCCAGCGGGCAATGAGCTGACGGTTACGCATGTGAGCCTCTTCAATGTCGTTTCCCGGCTCAATGCGTACCAATTGAGTCATCAAACCGTTCATCAGATAGGTATAATATTCAGCCTTGTAAGCCTCAGCATTGGGTGTCAGTCCCAGTTCCACCAGCTTGGGGTCGGCAATGTAGTACAAGCCGAACAGGTCGGCACGTGCCTCTTCAATGGTGGAGCCATATGCTTTCAGCGCATCGGGGTCAACGCCCGGAAGTAACTTGCCTGAGCCGTGACCCAAACACTCGTGCAGGTCGGTATGCAGATTGCCGGTCAGGTCACCATACTGATTCAGCAGTTGCAGTTCGGCATCGCTGTACACAAACTCTTCACTGAAACCATTACCATGGGCAGCCTTGTTATAGGCATCGGTAATGTTGCCGATGGTTACCGACTTGGAGCCATGCTGGCTGCGAATCCAGTTAGAGTTGGGGAGGTTGATGCCAATAGCGGTTGAGGGATAGAGGTCACCTGCCAAGATGGCAGCTGTGATGACCTTGGCTGTAACGCCTTTCACCTCCTCCTTCTTGAATTGCTTATCTACCGGAGAGTGGTCTTCAAACCACTGTGCGTTGTTGCTGATTAGTTCGGTGCGACGGGTAGCTTCCAAATCTTTGAAGTTGACCAATGATTCCCAGCTGGCCTTCATGCCGAGCGGGTCACCGTAGCTTTCGGTAAATCCATTTACAAAATCAATGCGAGAGTTCAGGTCTTTCACCCAAAGGATGGCATAGTCGTCAAAGGCTTTCAGGTCTCCACTCTGGTAGTACTCCATCAGTTTGTTGATGACGGCACGTTGCTCCGGTGTCTCAGCCACCCCTTCTGCTTTGTTCAGCCAGTAGCAGATTTTTTCCAGTGCCTCTCCATAGAGACCGCCTACTTTCCACACCCTTTCCTGAACCTTTCCATTCTCTTTTACCAGTCTGCTGTTCAATCCAAACGATACGGGTGTCTCATCCTTCGGGTCTTTTAGAGCGTTGTAGTAGGCTTCGGCCTCTTGCTGTGTTACACCGTCGTAGTAGTTGCAGGCCGATGTCAGTACAATGTCCTCACCGGCAGCCTGATTCACACGTTTGGGCATCACGGTCGGGTCAAAGATGACGGGGAATATCTCCTCGCAAAGTGCTTCTACGCTTTCCCCCTTACTCAGCGGAAGCGTGCTTGCATCCACACTGAGCAGAGCTTGCTTGAAGAACTCGGGAGTAAAGCCGGGCACAAACTTCTCACTTCCGTAATGGTGATGGATGCCGTTGGAGAACCATACACGCTTCAGGTACACCTCCAGTGCCTTGAAATCCGGGCTGTTCTTATCTCCTTGATAACCGGTATAAACGGCTTCCAGCATCTTGCGAATGCGCAGATTATACTTTCCGTTCTGGTCGAACAGGATGTCACGACCTTGCAGAGCAGCCTCTGTCAGGTAGTAAACTAACTCTTTTTGTTTCAGGCTCAGTTCCTCAAAGCCCGGTACGCGATAGCGTAAAATCTGTAAGTCAGCAAATTGTTCCACGTTATAATCAAATTTTTCTGCCTCCGTGGCAGTGGTTTGTTTGTTGCTGCATGCCGTTAGCAGTGTGAGGGCAGCAGCCATTGAAATGAAATGTTTCATGATATATGAGTTGTTGTTATATTCGACATAAAGTCAGGCGTTAGATTAGCTTTCCGGTAACGCCTCGTAGCTCTACTATCAAACAAAAAGAAGGAAGCACCTCTTGTTGTTGAAGCTTGAGGCATTTCCTTCCCAATTTAATACAAAAAAAATGAATGCTTTATTTTCTTATTTCAGCATATTTCTTACGATAGTTGTTAGGAGTTTCTCCTACGTTCTTGTAGAATGCTGCATAGAACGATTGTCGGTTGGAGAAGCCTACCATATTACTAATCTCTTCTACATTCTTGTCTGCATACCGCTTGTCGGTCAGCAAGTGCATGGCCTCTTTGATGCGGTACTCGTTCAGCAGGCAAGAGTAGTTCATGCCAAAACGTGAATTAACCACAGCCGAAAGGTAGCGAGTGTTGGTTTTCAACTCTTGCGCCAATTCTTTTGCGGAATAATCCTGATCTCTGTACTTCTTCTGCACAACAATAATATTCAAGATTTTGTCATACAGTTCGTCTGCCAGCTCCGGTCTGATTAAAGTGCGGTAAGCGGCATTCTTTTCTTTCTTTTCGCGCAGGTTATAAGGCAGTTTCTTCGGTGCCTGTTCCTGTGCTTTGTTTTCAATTTCACTCATTGTATCTACTGGTTAGGGTTGTTGTTGTCTATGGGAAACTATTTTCCATGACAAAAGTCTGACATTTTTTTCAATTATGCAACTTTAAAGCATATAAATTTAGATTACTATCCCCTCAAAGTTTAATTTTGGAGGATTAAAGGGGTATCTTTCAAGAAAAATAACCGTTAAAATGGGGGTGGAGAGTGGAAAATGTGAGACCTGTCATCTCCTTTCTTGCCGGATCGGTGCCGAGGGTGAGGTAAATAAATTTGTTTCAACTCGGGGTTTGCACTATCTTTGCGCCTTATTGATGATAAACTCCGGTTGGGTTGATAATACCCCTCAGTTTGAATTTAGGTGTCAGCTATGTTACATACACTCAAAACATACTTTGGTTACGACAGTTTCCGCCCGTTGCAAGAAGAGATTATTCGCCATGTGCTCTCCGGACAGGATGCACTGGTGCTGATGCCCACCGGTGGCGGGAAGTCGGTATGTTACCAACTGCCGGCCTTACTGAGGGAGGGGACAGCAGTGGTGGTGTCGCCCCTTATCTCCTTGATGAAAGACCAGGTGGAGGCGCTCTGTGCCAACGGTATAGCCGCCGGTGCCCTGCATAGCAACAATGACGAGACTGAGAATGCTGCCCTACGTCGTGCCTGTATGGAGGGACGACTGAAGCTGCTCTACATCTCCCCGGAGAAGTTGCTGGCCGAGGTCAACTACCTGTTACGCGACATGCAGATTTCTCTCTTTGCCATCGATGAGGCTCACTGCATCTCTCAGTGGGGCCATGATTTCCGTCCCGAGTACACACAGATGGGCATCTTGCACGACTTCTTTCCCACCGTACCTATCGTGGCACTGACCGCCACGGCCGATAAGATTACCCGTGAAGACATCGTCAAACAGCTGGGGCTGAGGCAACCACGCATCTTCATCTCCTCCTTCGACCGTCCCAACCTCTCGCTTACCGTCAAACGGGGCTATCAACAACGGGAGAAGTCCAAAGCCATCCTGGAGTTCATCGGCCGCCATGCCGGAGAGAGTGGCATCATCTACTGCATGAGCCGCAGCAAGACAGAGAGTGTAGCCCTGATGCTTCAGAAGCAGGGCATACGGGCAACCATCTACCACGCCGGACTGAGTGCCACACAACGCGACCGGGCACAGGACGATTTCATCAACGACCGTGTACAGGTGGTTTGCGCCACCATCGCCTTCGGCATGGGCATCGACAAGAGCAACGTGCGCTGGGTCATCCACTACAACCTGCCCAAAAGCATCGAGAGCTTCTATCAGGAGATTGGCCGAGCAGGACGCGATGGCCTGCCTTCCGACACACTGCTCTTCTATTCCCTTTCCGACCTCATCCTGCTCACCAAGTTTGCTGCCGACAGTGGGCAGCAGAGCATTAACCTGGAGAAACTGCAGCGCATACAGCAATATGCCGAGGCCGACATCTGCCGTCGTCGCATCCTGCTGAACTACTTCGGCGAGCAGCGTACCCACGACTGCGGAAACTGTGACGTGTGCAAGAATCCTCCCGAACGTTTCGACGGAACCATCATTGTGCAGAAAGCCCTGAGTGCCATTGCCCGCACCGAGCAACAGATTGCTACCAAGGTGCTGGTGGACATTTTGCGTGGGAATCTTACGCAGGAGGTCACGGAGAAGGGGTATCAACGCTTGAAAACCTTTGGTGCCGGACGTGAGGTGCCGGCACGCGACTGGCAGGACTATCTCCTCCAGATGCTTCAGTTGGGCTACTTCGAGGTGGCCTACAACGAGCACAACCGACTGAAAATCACACCCGCCGGCAGCGATGTCCTCTTTGGGCGGGCACGCGCACAGCTGGTAGTCATTCGGCGTGAAGAGGCACAACCCACCGCACGGGGACGGAGGCAGAAAACCCCTGTTCCTCAGCACGAACTGCCCCTCGGACTGCCCAATGCCGAAAACAGCGAACTGTTCGAGGCTTTGCGTCAGCTGCGGAAACGCTTGGCCGACGAAGAGGCTCTGCCTGCCTACATCGTCCTTTCTGACAAGGTGTTGCATCTGCTCAGTACCATCCGCCCCACCGATGTCGAGGCCTTTGGTAACATCAGTGGCATTGGCGAGTTCAAAAAGAAGAAGTACGGCAAAGAGTTTGTTGCTCTCATCCGCCGGTTTACCACCGCCGACTGACGCCCCTCCCCACACTCCCTCTTTTGCACCCTACCGAACCCTCGCCCTGACCCTCGGCGACCTAGACCCCGACCCTCGGCGACCTTCGGCCCGACCCTTGGGAACCTTCAATATGGATGAGTGGAAAGTTGAAAGATGAAAACAAAAAGATGAAAGCGAACCGCTCCGCTCATCAGTTTCGCAGTCCACTTTCAACTCTTAAAATGCCAGTTCTACTTATGGTCTGAAAGACCGGGCCGGAGGCTATAGTAGTCTTACAGACCGCGTCTTTACAGACGCAAGGTGTGTAAAAGTATCCTGAGCTCCCCCTCGGGGGGAGTTGTGGGGGCTAATAACTCATCTACCATCCCTGCACATCCTCATTCCATCCATCTTCCCAACCGCTGATGCTGCCGGACACATCGTCCAGACCGAAGGAGAGGAGAATGTTCAGGCCCACAGGCTCATCCTCGGCCTGTGTGTAGAAGCCTTGCAGCAGCTTGCCCACCGATTCTGTCAGGCTCTGGGTGGAGCCGTCGGTCAGGGTAGCGGTTACGGTCAGCTGCGGTTCACCGCTGTAGTCCAGACCCAGCAGACGTGCTTCGGCCTGGGTTGTGAGCGTGCCGTCAGACTGTGTCGATGGGGTGGGGAAGAGGCCGGTCAGTGTGCAGTTGCCACTACCGCAGTCGGCACAGAAGTACTTGGAGAGGTCACTCACATTGTTAACGTTCGTCAGGCTGTAGCTTACCGAGGCCAGTGCGTCAGCTGTGATACCTTGCAACTCCAGGTTAAACTTCACCAGACGTGTGTATGCCTCCGGTTTCAGCGTATAGGTGTGCTCCTCGTTGGCCTTCAATGTAACCAGTGCGTGGGCGGCATGTACGTCCGGAGCACTGTCCACCGTCCCCTCCGTGCCTCGGGTAGAAGCGGTAGCGAGTTTCAGCTTGGTGCCGGTCAGTGTAGCGTTCTCGAAGGGAGTGTTTACTTTCAGGATGAGGTACTTGCCGGCCTCCACATCCACGGCGGTGTTGGGACTGAAGGTGGCCTTCAGTTGGTTACCGTCTTCCGACAACAGATAGACGGTCAGACCGCTGGTCAGGCTGGCTTCCGTGTCGGTATTCACGGTGAGGCGTGTCGGGTTCTCAATGGGTTCATCGGTGCCCGGCATGGTTGGTACCTCATAAAACTTCTGCTTGCTGCATCCTGCCAACACTGTCAGCAGGGCAAAGGTTGTCAATATCTTCTTCATGCTCTAGAACTTATAAGTGATGGATACCTCGGCGGTGGTGATGCCGAATTTGTTCTTCTCGTTCGAGCCGGTGATGCGGTTCATCTGTGCCGGTTCGTACCAGCTATATTTGTCATACTCCTTGTGTACAAAGCCTGCACCCAGCAGTGCATCCACACCCCAGTGGCCGCTCTTGTCCAGCGTGAATGAGTAGCCGCCGATGAGTCCGCCGGTGATGGCATCACCCTCCGTGCCGCCTTCCGAGGAGAAGAACTGCTCGTTGTAGTGGGTATAGCGGGCATCCACGCCCAAGAACCAGCCGCGTGAGTTGCTGGTGTACTCCAGCACACCATTGCGATTGACGTCACGACCGGTATGCTTTGTTCCGAAGGGACGGAAGTAGCGACGCAACTGTACGCCGGCTGTAATGATGCGTACGCCTTCACAATCTTCACTCAAATCCCAGTTGCCGTAGGCACCGTCCACACCCACCTGCCAGCGGTTGCCGATGCTGAGGTCGATGCCGATGCCCGGTGCGCCCACTGCCCAGGTGAGCAGATTGGTGCGCAGGCCCAGTTGTACTGTATGCTTGGCCTCAGCCTCCTGCGCCTGTGCGGGGAGGGCGGCCGACAGCCCCAGCGTCATGGCCAGGGCAATGCTTAATGCTGTTTTCTTCATATCGTTGCTTTTTATCTGATTATCTTATTCGGTTGCTAACTTCACTTTGACGGTGCGCACGGCGCGGAGGTTGTACGTGCTGCTTGCGCTGACTGCTAAGGCAATGACAGATGCATTGCCGCTGGAAATGAAATACTTGATGGTCTCACCATCCTTGCAGAGATACTTCTCCGATTGTGTCAATGCGTCTCCATCATTAGACTCCAGCAATTCGTTGATATTGCTGAAATTGTTTGTGTGGAAGACTGCCGGATTGATGGCCTTGGCTTCATTCACCGTCGGAATCCGCCAGTTCCCTATCGCTTTTTCCGCATAGGAGGCTATCGTTGCTTCGGCTTCCGAGGCCGAGGCGGTCCACTCCTGCAGACTGAGCAGCAACAGTTCTGTCGTACCGTCATCGGCGGTGGAGGTCTTGACCACCAAATGCTCCTCCCACATCTTCTTGGCGGCGGGGATTTCCGTTACCGTGTACACCGTCTCCTCCGTATCGGTAGTGCCGGAGTTGGTGGTGTCGTCGTCATCGGTAGCTCCCTCGCCAAAGGCAAAGCTGATGGCCTGTCCCGACAACCAGCCGGCTGCCGTGAGCGAGGCATCCACCGTGAAGCCCGCCTTGTAGCTGCCCGTCAGTGTGTAGGGAGTGCCCTTCACCAGATTGCCCGAGTGGGTGTAGCCGTAGGACTGTGTGCCCTCGGCCGTGGTCAGTGCGATGCTCAGCGTCAGGTCCGAGCTTTTGCCCGGCAGCACGTAGAAGGTAGGACTGCTCCAGCTGCCCGCCTCCGTGCCTTTTGTCAGACTGACGACGGCATTGGTCTCGCCGCCCGTCTCGCCGTCCAGCGTCAGAGTGCTGTAGAGCGAGCTGAGTGTCACCTGCACCGCCGTGACTTCCGTGGGGATGTCCTTCAGGGTGATGTCCACGCGCGCCACCTCGTAGCTCAGGGTGATGTTGGCCGTGGCATCCTGCGCCAGGGTGATGTCCACCGCACCGCGTTGCAGCGGCTGCGTCAGATAGCCGTTGGCGGGTACGGCCAGTGTGCTTTGGCGGGTCGGATTGTCGGCCAGCGATGCCCCGCCATTGGTGCCGCCCAGTGCCAACAACCGATAGGTGCCGGGCTGCAGGGTGAGCAGCAGTTCGTCGTCGGCCGAGGTGGCAGTGGCGGAGGCCGCAGCCGTGCCGTCGGCCGAGTCGAAGGCATAGAGCGTGAGCGGATAGCCCACCTCGCCATCGCCGGCCGACCGTGTGTTCACCACTACCGTCCGTTTATCCGCCTCTTCCGGCTCCTCCGTCCCGATGCTGTTGGTGCATCCCGCACACACCAGCGCCAGGCAGAGCCCTGCGGCATATTTCCTAAGTGTATGTTTTGTCATAATCTGTATGTTTTCATTACGCTTTTTTGTGGTAGCCTCCCCGTCCCTCGCGGGGAGGGACGGGGTGGGTCTCCTTTATATCTCACTCTCATCTCCCCAGTCCGGCTTGGGGTCGGTGCCTGTCAGGGCGACGGTGTTGTGGAGGGGCTGATGCTGAGCGTCAGGGGGTGGCGGGTGCCGGGCTTCAGGGTGAGGCCGGTGCCGGCCGAGGTGTCCGTACCGCTGGTGAAGGGGAGGTCGAGGGTGAAGGTCACAGCACTCTCTCCCGTGCCGCACTGCATCACGGCTTTGAAGCCGGTGAGCTTGTAGGTGCTGTCTGCCCAGACGATGGCTTGCAGGTACCCGGTGCTGTTGATGGTGACTTTGGTAAGGGGGGAATATGAAATAGTACTTCCATCATTTACTACAGCCCAGAGGGTGGCGAGTGTGGGGTTGGTGTACTCCTTATCGTCGACGAAGTAGGTACCTTGGGCAACCGTTACACCTGCTACGGGGAGGCGGAGCAGAGCGTACCGATGCTTCAAGTTGACGGTCATGGCTCCGAGGGTGGGACTGTTGATATCGGTGTCCACAGTGACAATGCCGTCACCGGCGGCTATGTTTTCGGCATCGGCGGAAGCTGAGAGTTGATCGCTCTCTATTATGGAATTCGCTTGGGGAACATCTCCCTGCACCACGCCCATAGCCTCGGCAATGGCAGCATAGTTTTCATCATCATCAGACACATCTCCATCAGACATATTGACAAATCCTATGTAAAGGTCCTCCCACTTTTCCCCTTCGGCAGGACGGATGGTGATGGAAGTGCCGTTCTTATCCTGAACGTCCCAGCCTGTCGTAGTCTTGACAAAGCAGGCGGAAAGGCCATTGCTTCCATCGAAACCTCCCTTAAAGTTGTATTCCATATTCAGCTTATCGCCCACCTCGAATCCGGTGATGGTGCGGTTATAGGGATAGGTGTGTGATGCCGTTTCCTCATACGCCACGCGGGTGGCCGGGCTTCTGCCGTCGATGGTGACGGAGGCGATGTGGAGAGAGTTGCTCGGGCTCGGCTCGATGCTCTCGCTCTCGCAAGAGTACAGAGCGAGGGAGAGAGTACAGAGTACAGAGAACAGAGTACAGAGTGTCATCCACCGTAGGGGCAGGGTCTGCCTGCCCTTGTTGGCGGTGACGTGGATGTGTTCGGGCGGGCGAACCCCGCCCCTACCGTTATATGTATTTATTGTCTTCATTGTTTTCATTGTTTACGCGTTAATACCAATTTTATTCGCTTCACTTTCAACTTTCAACTTCCCCGATGTTTATCTCACCGCCTTCCGACCAGTTGCCGATGCTGACGGCATCCTGGCTGAGGTTGATGATGCGCTCGATGCCCAGGGTGATGGTGAAGGTGTAGAACTTGCCGGCTTCCAGCTTCAGCGTACCGGAGTAGTTTACGGTCCAGGTGAAGAGTTCGCCTTTGGGGACGTAGTTCCGGGCATCATCGCTCCACTCGAAGCCGTCGGGGCTGTGGTGGATGGTGAAGAGCGTCCACGGGGCGGTGGGGGTGACGGGGGACAGCTCGCCGCGACCGTCCGGGATTACCTCCGTCAGCGTGGCGGGATAGGTGCCGGGGGTGAAGCCGCCTCTGACTTCTGCAGGCGAATACAGTTGGTCGTCAAACTCGCTCAAGATTATCGGGTCGTTCTTGCCCATGGGGTACTTCTTGATGTCCTCATCATACCAATAGTCGTTGAAGCTACACAGCCCGTCGTAAGAGCATAGGTAGCTGAGGTCGAAGCTACTAACCGTGATGTCCTCTCCGTTGGCATCCTTCAGCTTCACCTGCACGGCGGCGGTCATGGGCGTGAGGGGTGCGCCGGGGGTGAAAGTACCCTCCTCGTCCACGGTGATGTAACCACGGTAGCCGTAGCGGGCATTGATGATGCCGGGCATGGTGTCGGTCTTTTTGAAAACGGCCCAGGCGGTGATGCCGGCATAGTACTGGCCGGGGCCGTTCTGCACCACGGGGGCATTGCTGGGTGTAGTACTCCATTGGGACACGGTGAAAGAATAATACCCGCTGTTCTCTCCCTGCTGATTGCCCTCTGCATCCAGCATATAAAGATTGATGGCGGCATTGTCCACCGCACTGCCCTGTGCTCCTATCACCGAGCGGCTGGTGGCACTTGCGGTCACTTCGCCCAGCTCAATGCGGGGGGTGGTGAGGGTGATGGGGGCGTAGCTCGGCTCGATGCTCTCGCTCGTGCAAGAGTACAGAGTACAGAGTACAGAGAACAGAGTAGCCATGCGGAGTGTTGCTATCACGGCTCCCCTCCTTCTGGAAGGAGGGGTGGCACGCAGTGACGGGGTGGTAGGTAGGCTCGCGTTTTCACCTACCACCTCCCCCTTCGGGTACTCCTCCTTCCGGAAGGAGGAGAGCTGAGTTACTATAGTATTCATATTCTTTTTCATATCGTTCATAGTTTATTCGTTAGTACTTGGGGTGATGATGATTTCTTTCCAGACGCAGCCGGCCCAGGTGCGATCGGTTTCCGAGGCATCGGGGGCGGCGGCGGTCACGTCATTGTCGGTGAGTACGCCCCAAAAGTCCAGCATCTTCTGCCCTTCGGCGAGGGTGAGGGTGCAGGTTGTAGTGCTGGCATTCTCGAACGTATTCCCGACCACGCTCGTCAGCACCGAGCCGAAGGTAAGGCCGGTAAGGGCGGTGCAGCTGCCGAAAGTATACCCCTCTACCGTGGTGACCAAGGGCAGGCTCACGGTGCTGAGGGCGGTGCAGCCTTTGAAAACATACTTCCCTATCGAGGTGGCCGCAGGCAGCTCTATGCCGGTGAGGGCGGTGCAGTCTTCGAAAACATTATCCCCTATCGTGGTGGCCTTGGGCAGGCTCACGCCGGTGAGGGAGGTGCAGCTGCTAAAAGCTGTAGCTCCTATCGTGGTGGCCTTGGGCAGGCTCACGCCGGTGAGGGAGGTGCAGCTGCTAAAAGCTATAGTTCCTATCGAGGTGGCCTCGGGCAGGCTCACGCTGCTGAGGGAAGAGCAGTCGCTGAAAGTATATTGCCCTATCTTGGTGAGCTTGGGAGCCGAGACGCTACGCAAGATTGTGCAGTCTTTAAATGCCCAGTCCTGAAGCTCGGTGACATCGGGCAGGATAAGGTCGATGGAGCCGGCGGGCACTTCGCCATTCCGCACAAGGGTGGAAGAAACATCAGCGAAGCAGCTGTAAACTGCATTCACCGCCAGCGTGGTGCCCGTCACCACGAGGGCGCCACCCTTTTCAGCAGCTTCCTTAATAATAGCCTTCCACACCTCCTCATCAGTAGTTGAGCCATCCACCGTGGGCAGGGCACTCGGGTCCCCTCCCAGCGTCGCCTCGGCCTCGGTGTAGTTCCAGCTGGCCAGTTGGGCGGTGCCGGTGGCGAGGCGGTTGTGGTCCAGGGTGACGGTAATGACGTAGTGAGTTCCTAAGTTGAAAGATGAAAGTGGAAAGTTCTGTTCTGCACTTTCATCTGTCATCTTTCCACTTTCCACTTGAATGTCTTTCAGCTTCAGCGTGTAGGTGCCGGTGGTGAGGGGGCCGTCGCCGTCGGGGTCTTGCTTCACGGTGATGGTGAGCTTCTCGTCGCCGGTGAAGGAGGGGTTTTCGATGGGGAAGTAGCGCGTGGCAGAAACTCCCGGTGCCGTCTCTTCCTTCGTGTGCGTGGCGGTGGGGGGCACGATGTTGCTGAGTTCGTTGCCCTTTTCGCCGCAGTACTTCTTACTGCCGTCGGCCGACTTCATGACTTTCAAGATGTGCTTCAGCGGCTTGTCCTCATACTTAAACACCGCCAGGGCGAAGTCGTCGGAGGTGATGGCCTCGTCGGCCGCAAGGGTGGTGATGCCTTCGCCGCAATAGACGTCGAACAGCGTGCCGTTCCCCGCCTCGTCCGTCAGGTAGATGGGGGTGACAGCGGTGCGGAAGGGAAAGTGGAGAGTGTCTTCGCGGATTTGATTGCCGTTATCGTCCAGCACGGGCACGGGGTCTCCCTGGCTGGTCACCACCCGGATGGTCACCTTGGTGCTGGCGTGTGTCAGCTCGCCATAGTCCAGCACGGGCTTGCCGTCGGCACCGGCCTCCAGGCGGGCGAAGCCGAAGAGACAGTCTGCGTCATTATTGGCTTCGAGGTATGTCCAGCGGGAGACGCAGCGGCCGTCGCCCTCCGTCAGGTTGAAGTCCTTCAGCTGCAGCTGGGAGAACGGCTCGGTGTTGGGCAGGTTCTGGATGGAGGCGCCGTAGTTGTTGAGCCACGTTTCATCGCTTCCGCCCGGCATAGCCAGCTTCAAGGCAATACCCTCCGTTGTGAGGTGGATTTCGTTGTCGGCATAGTAGGTTTCGCTTGCGGCGCGGGTGTGGAGGGCGGAGATTTGGGCGGAGATGCTTATCGGGGTTTCGGCGGGCATTTCAGCCAGGGCGTCGCGCTGCACGCTCGGAACTACGTCCTCGCTCGTGCAAGATGAAAGTTGAAAGATGAAAGATGAAAGTAGGAGGATGACCGTCCACGGTAGGGGCAGACCGATGTGTCTGCCCGGGGTACCCATCCACGGTAGGGGCAGGGTCTGCCTGCCCTTGGCGGTGGTGTGGGTGTATTCGGGCGGGCAAACCCCGCCCCTACGGGTGTGTGCGCTATCGGGCGAACACATCGGTTCGCCCCTACGGGTACATATAAATATCTTTTTCATAACTATCCTTTCCTTTATAAGTTATTCAATCGTGATGCCTTCGTCGCTGGAGGTGCTGTCGCCGTCCGTGGTGGTGCTGCTGTCGCCGGTGGTGGTGTCCTCGGTCTTGGTGGAGGAGGACTTGCCGGTATTGGCAGCGATGGTGCGATACGTTTCCACAATACCGTTCAGCTCCGTGATGAAGGTGGTGAGCGTGTCGGTGGGCTGGATGAGGGCGTAGGCGTTCATCAGCTGCACCATCTCGTTGTAGAGGTTGTCGCAGGCCAGGCGGGCGTCGTCGGAGCTGATGTCGCTCTTGGGGGCGCGGGTGGCCACTTCGGCGGTCTTCTTGTCGAACTCCACGGAGAACTGTGCGTTGGCCAGGGCCAGCTGTTCCACCTCGGTGGTGAGGCCCAGCAGGGCGATGTACTTGGCGCCGTCGGTGGTGCTGAGGGCGGTGACGAGGCCGTTCACTTCGCTGGTCTGGCGGCTGTATTCGTGGGCGGCGATGCCCTTGTAGGGGGCGATGACGGCGCTGAGGTAGTTGTATGCTTCGGCTTTCTCGGCGATGGGGTTGTAGGCGTGTGCCTGCACCACGCTGTTGACGACGCCCAGCAGGTGGTCGCGCGTCTTGTCGGCCTGCTTCATTATTTCGGTGGCCACAAAGGTGGTTTCGCGCTTCACCAGCGAAGCTTCCACGGCCACGGCCTCGGCATACTGTGCGGCCTGGGTGGCGACGTGCAGTTCTTCGGCACCGGTGGCGGTGATGAGGTTGTTCACGCGGGTATGAAAGTCACTGTGTGAGCCAAGAGTGAGCTGGCTCATCGGAAGAGAATTGATTGTTGTAGCCATATGCTTTTGATTTTTGATTTCTGATTTCTGATTTATTGTTTCTATTTGGGTTGCGGCTCCCCTCCTTCGGGAAGGAGGGGTGGCACGCAGTGACGGGGTGGTAGGTAGAGTGGCACGGTGTGTGTGTTCACCTACCACCTCCCCCTACGGGTACTCCTCCTTCCCGAAGGAGGAGAGCTGAGTTACACCCCCCCTGTGAGGCCGACCAAGGGGTTGGTCGGGGCAAACACCCCCCCCTGTGAGGCCGACCAAGGGGTTGGCCGAGGCAAACACCCCCCCCTGTTTGACCCGGCCAAGGGGTTGGTCGCCCTTCTTGGGGGGGTCGGTCGGGGGTAGCAAGGGGTTGGCCGCCCTTTCCGGGGGGGGTGCTTGGGGTTTCAAAGGGGTTTCTCTGCTTCATGGGGTGGAGTTTTGGGGGTTATTACTGCGTGGAGAATTTGATTTCCTGCCAGGTGTTGCCGGCCCATTCTTTGTTTTCGCCTTCCTCGGCTGGATAGTCGGTGCTGTCAGCCTGCCCTGGGTTCAGGGTGAGGGTGCAGGTCGAGGTGCTGGCGTTATTGAACGGACTGCTGCCCACGCTCGTCACCACCGAACCGAAGGTCACGCTGGTGAGGCCGGTGCAGCCGTTGAAAGCTTCCTTCCCTATCGTGGTGGCCACAGGCAGATTCACGCTGCTGAGGGCGGTGCAGTAGTAGAAAGCAGACTGTCCTATCGAGGTGGCCGCAGGCAGCTCTATGCCGGTGAGGCCGGTGCAGCCGCCGAAAGCTTCCTTCCCTATCGTGGTGGCCACAGGCAGATTCACGCTGCTGAGGGCGGTGCAGTTGGCGAAAGCAGACTGTCCTATCGAGGTGGCCGCAGGCAGCTCTATGCCGGTGAGGCTGGTGCAGCCGTTGAAAGCAGAGTGTACTATCTCGGTGGCCGCAGGCAGATTCACGCTGCTGAGGGCGGTGCAGTAGTAGAAAGCACTGCTCGCTATCGAGGTGGCCGCAGGCAGGCTGATGCCGGTGAGGCCGGTGCAGCTGTAGAAAGCATTGTTCCCTATCGAGGTGGCCGCTTGCAGGGTCACGGTGGTGAGGCCGGTGCAGTTGGCGAAAGCAGACATCCCTATCGTGGTGGCCTTGGGCAGGTTCACGCTTTTGAGATTGGTGCATTTGGCGAAAGCAGATTGTCCTATCTCGGTGGCCGCAGGCAGCTCTATGCCGGCGAGGCCGGTGCAAGCTTGGAAAGCCTGCTGCCCTACCGTCTCGACCTTGGGAGCCGAGACGCTCCGCAAGATTGGGCAGCTGTTGAAAGCGTCTTCCGGCAGCGCGGTGGCGTCGGGCAGGATGAGGTCGATGGAGCCGGCGGGCGCTATACTGCTATCGAAATATACTTTTCCCGTTATGTTGTCGCCCGTCAGCACGAGGGATACGCCCCTGTCGTAGGCGGCTTGGGTGGCGAAATCCAGTGCATTTAGATTGGCGGCATCCAGCGTAATGTTTCCGTCGCTGTCCACATACACAATGTTGCGCCACGTCTTGCCCGCCCAGGTGTTGCCGCTGACGGGCCAGGTGGTGTCCGTAGCAAACGCTTCGGGCAGCGTGAGGTCGACGTTCTCGGTGGGGAAATCCACCACGATTTCAAGTGTATTGTCCTTGGCGTAGGCATCGAGCCAGGCCTGCAGGCCGTAGCGGTTGGTCACGGTGTAGGTCTTGCCGTCGGCAGAGATGGTGTATCCCGGGTTGGTGGTTCCGCCCAGCTCGGCGGTGTAGTCGGTGGTGGCGGCGGCGGTGAAGTCGGTAATCTCGATGCTTCCCGGCTTGTCCAGCTGGGTGAGGGAGAGGCGGACGGTGAGGGTGAGGCTCTGTCCGGCCGGGAACTCATTGGCCTTCCGCCCCGTGGCGCTGCCGTCCTGGTTCAGCACGTCCACGGTGCTGAGGTCCAGCGTCCAGGTCTTGTTATACTCCTCGGCCTCGATGGTGAGGGTGGCATCGGCCAGTGTTTGCGGGGCGAGGTAGAAACAGACTCCATCTTCGATGTTCACGGTTTCTGCCGCCCCACCTGTAGTGGGCCATTCGAGCTGGGTGACGTCGGCAGTCTCGGCCGCCGGCACCACTTTCATGGTGGCGGTGAAGGTGGGGTATTCCTCGAAGTTATGCTCCGACTCTACCACCAGCCAGAACGCAGCCTTGCGGTAGGCCATCTGTCCGAAGGCGATTTCGCTGCCATGCGCGGCCGTGGCGGTGGCCCACATGGGCACTCCGTCGTTGCTTTCGGCCGTGAGGTAGAAGGTGCAGTTGTCTTCCTTGGCCACCTGCCCCCACAGCAGGTTCTCGGCAGCGTTCTCGCTTCCCCACGAGGTGGTGAAGGAGAAGGTGCCGTCGATGGAGTTGCCGGTGATGTTCTCATCGGGCACGGTGCATTCGGCCAGTTCATTGGTCTTGGCGGCGGTGTAGTGCAGGGTGAGTCCGGTGGCAGCCTGCGGCATGGCGCGGGTGAGGGTGGCAAGGTTCTTGGGCATTTCGGCGGTGGCGGTGATGGCTTCGCCACTCATGCTCGGCTCGATTCTCTCGCTGTCGCAGGAGGAGAGAGTACAGAGTACAGAGAACAGAGTACAGAGAACGGAGAACGGAGTACAGAGAACAGAGAACAGAGTACAGCGTGATGCTATCTCGGCTCCCCTCCTTCTGGAAGGAGGGGTGGCACGCAGTGACGGGGTGGTAGGTAAGCTCGCGTTTTCACCTACCACCTCCCCCTTCGGGTACTCCTCCTTCCCGAAGGAGGAGAGTCGTGTTACCATCTGCCTCCCCGTTAGGGCTGGGGAGGAGTTTATAAATGTATATTTCGTCATTGCTTTCATATATATACCTTATTATATTTATATACCTTATTATATATATAGCTTATTCCGCCCAGTCGGGAGTCATGCTGCCCGAGCCGTTTACCGTTGTCCAATCGGCGATTTCGGCCTTGATGCCTACGCTGGTTTCGCTGACGGTGAGGGTGATGGCGTAGTGCTTGCCGGCCTCCACCTTGCCGCCGGTGAAGAGGGCGGCGGTGCCGTTCATCAGCTCACTGAGCTTCACGGTGTAAGTGTTGCCGTTACTGCGTGTCAGCGTGATGACATTGGCATCGGTCAGGGTTTGCGGGGCGAAGTGCATCGCGGCGTCGGCAATGGTGTATGTCTCGCTGCCCAAGGCGATGGTCTTGGTGAAGGCGGCTACCTCGGCATCGGTAATGGAGGCGCCGTCGCCCTTGAAGGTGAAACTCATCTTGGCGGTGGTGTGGCTGAGGGTGAAGCTCAGCTCGCTGCCGTAGGTGGCTCCGGTGAGGGTGCCGGTGAGCTTGTCTTCCACGGGCGTGGTCTTGGTGGCGAAGATGTACTCGGCCGAGAAGGTGCCGGTGAAGGTGTTCTTGGCGATGTCGTCCCAGTAGAGCGGTGCGTTGCTGGCCCATGCGCCGGCGGTGTAGGTGTAGGTGGCGGTGAGGTCGGTGCCGTAGGCGATGGTGAGCCGGTCGCCCTCGGCAGCGGTGATGCTGACGGTGCCGTCGGTGATTCCGGCCAGCTTCACTTCGGCGGAAGCAGCGGCGGTGCCCCAATCAGTTACGGTAGTCTTGATGCCTGCGGCGGTGGGCTTCAGCGTCAGGGTGAGGGTGGTGTTCTTTCCGGCCTCCAGGGTCACGGCCTCGGCCAGTGCGGCCTCGTAGGTGTTGCCGTTACTCAGCTTCACGGAGAAGACGCTTCCGGCGGCGATGGTCTGCGGCACTACGAGGTGAGCCTCTTCATCGGCGATGGTGTAGGTGGTGGTTTCGGTGCCGGCCGCAAAGTAGAGCAGGCCGTCGGCATCGGTGTTCATCCTGGCGCTCTTGGCCAGGGCGGGCGTGGTGACGGTGGCTCCGGCGAGGTCAGGCGTGAAGCCCGCGCCCTTGGCCGTCTTCACGGTGAGCTGTGCCAGTGCGTGGCGGAACTCGATGGCTGCCGCTCCGCCCTTGATGGCAACGGGGCCGGCCACGAGCGCATCCTTCAGTCCGGTCACTTCGTCCAGGATGTCAGCGCCCTCGGCATCGGTGTTGTAGACGTTGGCGTAGACCACGGCCGTGGCGGGCAGCTCGTCCAGGTAGATGGGGTTCGTGCTCTTCCATGCGCCGTCGGCATACTCATACGCGTAGGTGGTTCCCAGCCGCGCGCCGGAAGTGGCACTGCTGAAGTTCTTCACCGGTGCCTCCGCCAGCTGCAGGCTGAGGGCAGTGAAGGTGGGGGCGCTGCCTTGCGGGGTGTCGGGGGTGCCGGTGATTACCAATGCCAGCTGGGCAGAAGCCTCGGTTCCCGTCTCCCACTCCTTCACGCTGAGGGCGATGGCGGTAGCGGTGGGGTCGAGGGTCAGGGCCAGCGTGTTGGTAGTGCCCTGTTTCAGTTCCACGGCCTCGGCCAAGGTGGTGCGGTAGCTGTTGCCATTCTTCAGGTTGACGGTGACGGCCGTTCCGGCGGCCAGTGTCTGCGGTACTATTATATAAGGTGTAGCGGCGGAGAGGGTCAACGTCTTGGCATCGCCCGTGGCGGTGGTCACGTTGGCGTCGTCGAACTCAGCTTCCGGCTTCACGCCCGGCAGGGTGATGGTGGCTCCCTCCAGCGATACGCTCTCGGGGAAGTTCGTGCCGTGTGCCACGGTGATGTTCAGCCGTGCCATCAGGTGCTCCAGGGTGAGGGCGATGCCGCCATCCTTCACAGCCACACCGGTGGTGTTGCCCAGTACGTCGGCCAAGCCCGTCACGGCATCGGTAGCCTCGGGGGTGTGGCGGGCAAAGAAGAGGGCATCTTCTTTCAGACCCTCCAAATAGAAAGGAGTTGTTGTGTTCCATGCTTCGGCAGTGGCATCCCAGGTGTAGGTTACTTTGGCATCTGCCTTGTCGGCCAACCAGAGCTGAAGGCTTTCCACTTCTGCAAGGTTGCCGTCTGTGCCGGCGGTGGTCAGCTTCAGACTTTCCAGGTCGACAGTCACACCGGTGGTCCAGTCTTCAACCGAAGCTTCCACGGTGGCCTCGGTGCGGTTGAGGTGTACCTTCAGCGTGTTCTTGGTGCCGGCTTTCAGCGCCATGCCGGCGGTGAAAGGTACGTCGAAGGCATACTCGCCGGCGGTGATGACCAACTTCACATCCTTGGCATCACCCGGCAGCACGATGGCCGTACCGGAGAGCGTGTTGGAAGTGGCGTTGTGGTTCACCGGAATGGCGATGGCCTTTACCGAAGAGGCATCGGTGGTAAGTGTGGCGGCAATCAGGTCCCACGTAGCAGTGGTAGCTGTTCCGTGCAGAGCAACAGCAGCCTTGGAGAGGTCTACTCCCTCGGCCGACTCGTTGCAGTCTACAGTAAGCTCCAGCTTCACCAACTTGTGGCGGAAGGCGAGCGATACCTCGGCATCGGTGGCACTCTTGTCCGTCACCTTGTCGGCCACCATCAGGTCGATGGCAGCGAGCTTGGTTTGGTCGGATACGTTGACGGGAACCACGGTCTCACCGGTCAGTTCGGTGTAGGGATAGAAGGCAACGATGTCTGCCTTCTTGTTCTGCGTGGGATAGTAGAGGGTGTTGGCCTTGTCGGCAGGGGCAAAGGCTCCGGTGCCGTCGGCGGTTACATACTTGCCGGCCAAGGGATTGCCGGTGACGGTGGTCGTACTGCCTGCCTCCAGCATGGTGATGCCGATGGCATCTCCCGCTTCCCAGGCATTGTCGGTGGCACGGGTAACTGTACGTCCGGCGATGGTGGTGTTACTTACTGTGAGGGCGGTGCGACCGTTGTCCTCCATTCTCATTGCTTTCGCTACATGCTGCCAAGGTTATGAACGCTGTGGCTGCCCAGAATAATCTTGTGGCCTTCATTTGTTGTAGATATTGTTTTTTTATTATTGTTTTTCACTGAGTTACGCTATAAAAATAAGTTTGCAAAGGTATGCGTTGACCTTTGCGAACTTATGTGTGTTCGTTTGATAGTTGCTTCTGCCTCTTGTATGATAGGATCTGTATGTGGATATGTATAGTGAAGTATTTTATTATATAGATGCAAATTTAGCTTATTTTTGGGAAATAATGCAAGAAAAGCATGAACTTTTTTATCAGAAAGTATAAGAAATTGCTTAGATTTTATTTAAAAGTTATTTTTCAGACTTCTTTGAAGTCTCTTTTCGGCCTCTTTCCCTTCTCTTCTTCGTCACATGTCCCGGTATTGGCCTTTATCTCCCTAACCTGAATCGATATAAGAAGGTCTTTCAGACCATCTATCGAACTGACGTTCCCTATATCTCCTTTTAGCTCCCTACATAAATCTCCTTCTATCTTTCTTTATCGCCATTGTTCATTATTCGTTTTCTGCTTATTTGTTGCAAACATTTACTATTGTTAGGCTTTAACAATTGGAAAAGTTGGTAAAAATGAAGGTTCATCGGTTGAAATTAGGGATTGTTTTAAATAGTTGATAGATAGTAAAATACAGCTCTTTTGAAAATGCGAGGGTTCATTTTTTAGGGTTCACTTTCTATTAGCCCTTCGTTGGAGGTCAATTTGTTAAAAAGAAGAATTGGACTGTGTGAATATTTTGAAGTGGTTGAATCGGCAAGTAGTTAAAGTAGTTAAGTAGTTATTGCTGTGCTAGGGGGTAAGAAGTAGAGGATTAGAGTAGTTATCAGCTCTTCGAGCCTAGGAGTTTTTAGCCGATACATGAAAGTTTAAAACTTCTTGCCTATTGGTTTAAAACTAATGTCTAAAAGGTTTTAAACCAATAGATTACTAGTTTTAAACTTCTGAGATGGTAGTTTTAAAGGTTATTTGAGTTTTACAAGCTCAACTTTCAGTAGTCAAGGAGTTAAAGGATGAATGAAGAATTAAGAATTAAGAATGATGAATTAAGAATTCAACTTTATTCGCTTACGCTCATCAGCTTCGCAGTCATCTTTCAACTATCAACTATCAACTATCATCTTTCATCTTTCATCTTTCAACTATCAACTATCAACTATCATCTTTCAACTATCAACTATTTTAAGTATTGGCCTTTATCTACCCAAAGAACGAAGCGATATCTCCATTTAACTCCTTTATCTCCATAGAGTTTCACTTGCGAAACTTAAATCATAAATATTAACATATTGCATTAGATAGTTGGAACAAAGAGATAAAATATTGCTCAGAAACATTTTATTGCTTTTAAAAGATAGTTTTCTGATAATTAGATTTATAACTTGTTTTTGTGTCATGGAATTACCTCCAACGAAGGGCCAATAGAGAGTGAACCCTAGAGGTGAACCCTAACAGGTGAATGGAAATGGTAATTTTATCTTACTTAACTTCTGCAAGTAATTTGTTTTGCCGCAGATTTACCCTATCTTTGCAGCCATCTATTCACTTTCAAAGTTAGTTGCGCTTGCGAAACATATTAAAACAACAAGATATGAAACACACATTTTTCCTTTTTCTGGCTTTGCCGCTGTTGCAGGCTTGTACTTCGGCAGATAAGCGTATCTCGTCGCTCTCGGTAGACGAATTGGCCGTCAGTGTTACGGCAGATGAAAATCGAGAATACTCCTATACCGACAAGAAGGCCGGTTATTGGTATGGACGTACCCATCAGGATGAACCCACCGACTGGTATGCCGGCTGGAATCAGGCCAAACGACGTCTGCTTTCCGACTATGCACTGGCGGTAGACGAAAAGCCTCTGTTGCGTCGTGAGGCAGAAGTTATCGTATCACCGCACAGCCTGACACGTAGGTGGGGTGGGATAGAGGAACAGTTACTGTTGGTAGATGACATGCCTTTGCTGCTGGTGCAGTTGCTGGCTCCCGAGGCAGACACTATTTCGCTGACGCTGAACGAAACCCTCTTGGAACGTGTCACTCCACAGGCCGACGCCCTCTGTTGTATTCCGACGGAGTCACCTGCCGAAATCATCAAACTGGTGCCTCTGAAAGCAATGCCTGTTGCAACAACCGGAAACACGATGAAAGTGTCGGCTCTGGCCGAAGGCTTTCTGCTGGCTTATGGCAGCGAGGAGGAGTGCGATGCCCTCATTACCCGTTTCCGTACCGAGAAGGATGTCCTATTGGCCTCCCGTAAGGAACGTATGAACAGCCTGATACAGGAGAACAATCCGCTGAAGAGTAATCTCCCAGAGCTGGATCGCTCATTGGCATGGATTACACTCACCATGGATCAGTTGATTACCGAACAGCAAGGCAAGGGCATCTATGCCGGACTGCCTTGGTTTAACGAATATTGGGGGCGCGACATGTTCATAGCCATGCCCGGCGCCACACTGGTAACCGGACAGTTTGACTATACCAAAGAGATTCTGAAAGACTTTGCCAAGCTGCAAGACACTGACCCGGCTTCGGAAACCTGTGGACGCATACCTAATCGCGCCAATTTGGAAAACATTCTCTATAACACCACAGACGGTACACCCCGTTATGTAATCGAGGCAGAAGAACTGCTGGCCTATTCGGGTGACCGTAGCTTCTTGAAAGATATCTATCCCTCGGTAGTGCTCAGCATCGACAAGAGTATAGAGAATTACACCGACGAGAAAGGTTATCTGCTTCATGCCGATGCAGATACCTGGATGGATGTAAAACGCAACGGCATCCCCGGTTCACCTCGTGGCAATCGTGCTAACGACATTCAGTATCTCTGGTACAAGCAACTGACTGCTGGTGCCCATCTGGCTAAACTGATGGACGATGCTGCCCATGCCGAAGCTTGGCTGAAGGTGGCCAATCGCTTGGCACAGAACTTTGAGACTGATTACTGTGATAAGGAGAATATCTTGATTTACGACCACCTGAATGCTGACGGCACTCCGGATTTGCAGTTCCGTCCCAATCAGCTCTTCTGTTTTGAACTGATTAAGGATGAAACCTTCAAGCAAAAGGTAACCCGTCGCGTGTGGGAAGAACTGGTCTATCCGTGGGGTGTGGCCTCGCTGGCACAGTGGGACTTGCAGTTTCACCCGCAACACGAGAACTGGCACTACTATCACAAGGATGATGCCTATCATAACGGAACCATCTGGCTCTGGAACAACGGTATAGCCATGCAACGCATGATAGAGTATGGCGAGGTGGAGACGGCATGGAAACTCTTCTGCAACATGAATCGTCAGGCTTTGCACGAAGGAGCAGTGGGTAGCCTGAGTGAAAATGCTGATGCTCATCCACGGGAAGGAAAGCAGTGGGTGAACCGCTCGGGTACCTTCTTGCAAGCATGGAGTAACTCGGAACAGTTGCGCGTGTGGTATCAATACTTCTTAGGCATTCGTCCGGATCTGATGAATGGCCGTGTGATAGTGGAACCCAAACTTCCGGCAGCCATTACCGAACTGGAAACTTCGGTGAAGATAGGAGAGGGTACACTGACTTATATATATAAAAAAGGTGTATTTGATATTCGCCTGCAGGGAGTGGAGGCGGAGTTGAAGGTAATATTGCCTACAGAACATCAGGCTAACCCTATCTTTGAGGGTGTGGATTTCTGTACTCCTCGTCCCTTGGAGAAATATCCCTGCTTCAACACCTATTATGAAGTGGCGTTGAGTTACTAGTGGAAAGTGGAAAGATGAAAGTGGAAAGATGAAAGTTGAAAGTTGAAAGAGGAAAGTGATTTGCTTCACTCATCAGCTTCGCAGTCATAATTACTCGCTATTTCTGTTTTTCTGGTGAAAAAAGGTAAAATCTTTATCATTTTATCATTATTTAAGAGAATATTTTCAAGAAAGTATGGCTTATATGAAAAAGTTCCCTATATTTGCAACGTTGTTTGATGACAATTTGTACAGACAACTCCCCCAAAAACGGGGGGATAACCTTTAATTTAGTAATATTATGAATATCGAACGTATCATGGCCTCTTTGGAGGCAAAGCATCCCGGCGAGTCTGAATATCTTCAAGCCGTAAAGGAAGTTCTTCTTTCTATCGAAGATATCTACAATCAACATCCCGAGTTCGAGAAAGCAAAAATCATAGAACGATTAGTTGAACCTGACCGTATTTTCACTTTCCGTGTAACATGGGTCGACGATAAAGGTGAGGTACAAACCAACCTTGGTTATCGTGTGCAGTTCAACAACGCCATTGGTCCTTACAAGGGTGGTATCCGTTTCCACGCATCCGTTAATCTTTCCATCTTGAAGTTCTTAGGTTTTGAACAGACCTTTAAGAATGCCTTGACTACATTGCCTATGGGCGGTGGTAAGGGTGGTTCTGACTTCTCTCCTCGCGGAAAGAGCGATGCAGAAATTATGCGTTTCTGCCAGGCATTCATCCTTGAATTGTGGCGTCACTTAGGCCCCGATATGGATGTTCCTGCCGGTGACATTGGCGTAGGCGGTCGCGAAGTAGGTTATATGTTTGGTATGTACAAGAAGCTGACACGCGAATTTACCGGTACATTCACCGGCAAGGGTCTGGAATTCGGTGGTTCACTGATTCGTCCTGAGGCAACAGGTTTCGGCGGTTTGTACTTTGTAAACCAAATGTTGGAAACTAAGGGCATCGACATTAAGGGTAAGACCGTAGCAATCTCCGGTTTCGGTAACGTGGCATGGGGTGCTGCTACCAAGGCTACTCAGTTGGGTGCTAAGGTGGTTACTATCTCCGGTCCTGATGGTTACATCTATGATCCGAATGGTATCAGCGGTGAAAAGATTGACTACATGTTGGAACTTCGCTCATCAGGTAACGATATCGTTGCTCCGTATGCAGACGAATTCCCCGGTTCTACTTTCGTTCCCGGCAAGCGTCCTTGGGAAGTGAAGGCCGACATTGCACTACCTTGTGCAACTCAAAACGAATTGAATGGCGAAGATGCTCGTCACTTGATAGATAATAAAGTATTGTGTGTAGGTGAAATCTCTAACATGGGATGTACACCGGAAGCAATCGACCTCTTCATTGAAAACAAGATTATGTATGCACCGGGCAAGGCTGTAAATGCCGGTGGTGTGGCAACATCCGGTTTGGAAATGTCACAAAACGCTATGCACCTGAGCTGGAGTGCAGAAGAGGTAGACGAAAAGTTACACACCATCATGCACGGTATTCATGCTCAATGCGTAAAATATGGGTCAGAACCTGACGGTTACATCAATTATGTGAAGGGAGCCAATATTGCAGGCTTCATGAAGGTGGCTCACGCGATGATGGGTCAGGGAATTATTTAAAAGAAACTTTGTTTAGTTGTATTTGTATTTGTGGTTTGTGCTGCCCGCGCCTGTGAAGGTTATCGGGCAGCCTTTTTTTTATGGTTATGCTTTGCTAGAAGAGTTGAGAGTTGAAAGATGAAACCAAATAAATAACAACATATTGGCAGATAAAAAGAAGATTTTCTATACATTTGCATCTTGAAATCCAATCTAGAGGTTAATATGCTTAGCAAATATAAATTAAATCAACTCTATTTTAAAGATACGCAGTTCGTCAACTTGATGACACGTCGTATTTTCAATGTGTTGCTGATGGCCAATCCTTACGATGCCTTCATGCTGGAAGATGATGGACGTATTGAAGAAAAGATTTTCAATGAATATAGTTCACTTTCACTACGTTATCCGCCTCGGTTTACTCAGGTAAGTACGGTGGAGGAGGCAATGGAACAGTTGGCTTCCCTCTCTTACGACCTGATTATCTGTATGCCGGGTACGGGCGAGAATGAGGGCTTTGAGGTGGCACATCAGATAAAGTTGCAGTTTGAGCATATCCCTATGGTGATATTGACTCCTTTCAGTCATGGTATTACACAACGTATCGAACATGAGGACCTTTCCCCCTTTGAATATGTCTTCTGCTGGTTGGGAAACACCGATTTGTTGGTCTCCATCATCAAGCTGATTGAGGATAAGATGAATCTGGAACACGATGTCAACGAGGTGGGTGTACAACTCATTCTGTTGGTGGAAGACAGCATCCGCTTCTACTCTTCCGTGCTGCCCAATCTCTATAAGTTTGTGTTGAAGCAGAGTCAGGAGTTTTCTACCGAGGCATTGAATGCTCACCAGCGTATGTTACGTATGCGTGGACGCCCCAAGATTGTGCTGGCACGTAACTATCAGGAGGCTTTTGGTATCTATCAGAAGTACAAGCATAACATATTGGGAGTGATTACTGATGTACGTTTCCCGTATGAGGATAGGGGAGAGAAAGACGGGTTAGCCGGCATCAAACTCTGTGCAGCCATTCGTGAGGAAGATCCCTTTGTGCCTCTTATCATCCAGTCCAGCGAGACACAGAATGCTGCCTATGCTTCTAAGTATGAGGCCGCTTTCATAGACAAGAACTCCAAGAAGATGGATGTAGACCTGCGACGGACGGTAATGGCAAACTTTGGCTTTGGTGATTTTGTCTTCCGTAATCCGAATACCTTAGAAGAAATAGCCCGTGTAAAGAATCTGAAGGAGTTGCAGAATATCTTGTTTGCATTGCCGGCAGAGTCCTTCCTCTATCATATCAGTCGTAACCACATCAGTCGTTGGCTCTACTCGCGCGCTATGTTCCCCATTGGTGAGTTTTTGCGTCCTATCACATGGAACAGTTTGCAGGATGTGGATGCCCACCGAAAGATTATTCTGGAAGCCATTGTGAAGTATCGTAAGATGAAGAACCAGGGTGTGGTGGCTGTCTTCCGACGCGACAGATTTGACCGCTACTCCAACTTTGCCCGGATTGGTGAAGGTTCGCTGGGAGGTAAAGGACGTGGCTTGGCCTTTATGGACAACCTTGTGAAGCGTCATCCGGAGTTTGAGGAGTTTGAAAATGCACGAGTGGCTATTCCCAAGACCATAGTCCTCTGTACCGATGTGTTCGACGAATTCATGGACACGAACAACCTCTATCAGATTGCTTTGTCTGATGCAGATGATGATGTTATTTTGCGCTACTTCCTGAAGGCGAAGTTGCCGGAACGTTTGAACGGTGACTTCTTTACCTTCTTTGATGTGGTGAAGTCTCCTATTGCCATCCGTTCATCATCGCTGTTGGAAGACTCACATTACCAGCCTTTTGCAGGAATCTATAATACCTATATGATTCCCTATCTGGATGATAAGAAAGAGATGCTTCGGATGCTTTGTGATGCCATAAAAGGAGTTTATGCGTCAGTCTTCTTCCGTGACTCGAAAGCATACATGCAGGCCACTCGAAATGTTATCGACCAGGAGAAGATGGCCGTTATTCTGCAGGAGGTGGTGGGCAATTATTATGGCGACCGCTATTATCCCAGCATGTCGGGGGTAGCCCGCTCGCTGAACTACTATCCCATTGGTGATGAGCGTCCCGAAGAGGGTATTGTAAATCTGGCATTGGGATTGGGTAAATATATTGTAGACGGTGGACTGACACTTCGCTTCTCACCTTATCATCCCAATCAGGTGTTACAAACCAGTGAGATGGAGATTGCATTGCGGGAGACCCAAACTAAATTCTATGCCCTTGACTTGCGTAACAGTGGAGAGAACTTCTCTATTGACGATGGCTTCAATCTCTTGAAACTGAATGTGAAGGAGGCAGATAAAGATGGGGCACTGAACTACATAGCCTCTACCTATGACCCTTACGACCAGATTATCCGTGACGGTCTCTATCCGGGAGGGCGTAAGGTGATAACCTTTGCCAACATTCTTCAGCACGATGTGTTCCCTCTGCCACGTATCTTGCAACTGGCATTGAAATATGGGCAGCAGGAGATGCGTAGACCTGTAGAGATAGAGTTTGCTGCCACCATGAGCAGGGAGAATGACAAGACCGGTACTTTCTATCTTCTGCAGATACGTCCTATCGTAGACAGTAAAAAGATGTTGGACGAGAACCTGGCTGTAATACCGGAGGAGGAGTTGCTGTTGCGTTCGTACAACTCACTCGGGCATGGCATCATGAACGAGATACAGGACATTGTCTATGTAAAGACCGACAATTACAGTGCCGCTCATAACCAGGAGATTGCCTATGAGATAGAGCAACTGAACCGGCAGTTCCTTGATGAGGGCAAAAACTATATCTTGATAGGACCGGGACGTTGGGGAAGCAGTGATACGTGGTTGGGCATTCCCGTGAAGTGGCCACACATCAGTGCGGCACGCATCATTGTGGAGGCGGGACTGACCAACTACCGTGTGGATCCCAGTCAGGGTACTCACTTCTTCCAGAATTTGACCTCTTTTGGGGTCGGTTATTTCACCATCAACGCATACATGAATGATGGTAGTTACAATCAGGCATTTCTCAACGCCCAACCTGCTGTGCATGAGACTAAATACCTTCGACATGTACACTTCAACACGTCTCTGCTGGTAAAGATGGATGGCAAGAAGAAGATTGGAGTGGTAATGTTGCCGAGTGAAGGATAAGTTCTTTAACCCCTCTAACTCCTTAGATTTTCTTCTTGGGAGCTTTCCGAAAAACAAATCAGGCTGTCCCTTGGATGAGGAACAGCCTGATTGCCTATTTGTATGAGATGAGAATTGTTGGGGAAGTTACTTGCGGTAGCTTTCCAACTCTTCAGCTTTGAACTTGCGGATGAAGTTGAAGTGCTTCTCTACTTCAGCTTCTGCATAGTTTACATACACCTCAGCTGATTTAGCAAACATCTCGGGAGCGTTGGTAGCATCCTGGATGATGAGGTGAGACATGACGCATACTGCAGCCATCTCATAGAGACGACGGGCAACGAAGTCCAGCAACTCTTGGTTCTGAGCCTCCTTGGTTGCGTTGGTAGCAGCTTCAAACTTGCTGGTCATCTCTTTCACACGATCCATCAGCGGTTGCATAGCCTCACTGCAAGGTACAGCTTCAAAGTCACGCAGGGTTGCTGCATATGAACCATTGGTTACATAGCGAATGGCAGCTACGGTCTGCAGCTGAGTAGTACCCTCGTAGATGGAAGTGATGCGGGCATCACGATAGATGCGTTGACAAGCATATTCCAACATAAAGCCTGAACCACCGTGAATCTGGATACAGTCGTAAGCATTTTGGTTACAGTATTCTGAGTTCATACCCTTAGCCAACGGTGTGAAGGCATCTGCCAACTTAGCATACTTCTTCTGCTCCTGACGCTCTTCGGGAGTGAGCTTACGTTCGCGAGCGATGTCATCCAGTGCTTTGTAGATGTCTACATAGCGTGAAGTTTGATACAACAAGGCACGGCCGGCATCCAACTTAGCCTTCATAATGGCGAGCATGTCATACACAGCAGGGAACTCGATGATAGCCTTACCAAACTGCTTACGATCCTTGGCGTAAGCCAAACCTTCGTTGTAGGCAGCCTGAGAAAGACCTACTGATTGAGCGGCAATACCCAGACGGGCACCGTTCATCAAAGCCATCACATACTTAATCAAACCGAGCTTGCGGTCGCCACAGAGTTCACATTTGGCATTCTTATAAACCAATTCACAAGTGGGAGAACCGTGAATACCCAGCTTATTTTCAATACGACGAACGTTGACGCCACCGTCACGCTTGTCATAGATAAACATAGAAAGACCGCGACCATCCTTAGTACCTTCTTCTGAACGAGCCAGTACGAGGTGGAGGTCTGCGTCACCGTTGGTGATGAAACGCTTCACACCATTCAGACGCCAGCAGTTGTTCTCTTCATCGTAAGTAGCCTTCAGCATTACACTCTGGAGGTCAGAGCCGGCATCCGGTTCGGTCAAGTCCATAGACATGGTTTCACCTGCACAGATACGAGGGATGAAGCGGCTGTGTTGGTCTTCGTTACCGAACTCATAGAGAGTCTCGATACAGTCTTGCAGAGACCAGATGTTACCGAAACCTGCATCGGCTGCTGCCACGATTTCAGCGCACATAGTGTAGGGAGTGATGGGGAAATTCAGACCGCCATAACGACGGGGCATAGTCATACCGTTGAGTCCGGCCTTTACCATGGCATCCAGGTTTTGAGTGGTACCGCTGGCATAAGTCACACGGCCATTCTCACATTTAGGTCCTTCTGCGTCCACGCCTTCAGCGTTGGGAGCAATTATCTCTCCGGTAATCTCACCGGTGATTTCCAGTACTTTATCGTATGAGTCCATTGCGTCAGCAAAGTCTTGCGGAGCATAGTCATACTTATCTTTGTCTTCGTATCCACGTTCTTTCAACTCACAGATACGCTGCATCATCGGGTTATTCAGATGATACTTCAGTTCGGGATGTTCGCTATAATAATTAGCCATAAGTCTTTTAATTTAATTTCTTGAACTTAACTGGATATTCATGTCTTGTCCGCACAATGATTCCCTTATTCTTTCCCGGTTCCCATTTGGGCATAGTGGATACCACTTTGATTGCTTCTGCATCAAGTTCGGGATCTACACCTTTTCTGACTTTTACATTTGTGATGCTTCCGTCCTTTTCCACAACAAAGCGAACATAAACAGTCCCTTCAACTCCTTTCTGATAAGCATCCTTGGGATATTGTAGGTTTGCTTGTAAGTGTTTGTTGAGCTTTTCAGATGAAAGCCGAGCTTGTTGGTCTACTATGTACATACTGTATATAGTGGTGTCATTGGGCATTACTTCTTTGTTTGTCTGCTGGGCAACAGAGAGCTGCGGCAGTGTCAAAATTAGTAGAAGTATAAAAGACAATCTTCTCATAACCTTACTTGCTGTTCTTCTTATAGTACTTGATAAGCTTTGGGATTACTTCTTCCACTGTACCATTGATTACATAGTCGGCAATGGTGTTGATGGGAGCATTCTCATCGTTGTTGATGGAGATGATGATACCTGCATCCTGCATACCGGCGATGTGCTGGATTTGTCCGGAGATACCGCAAGCAATGTAGAGCTTGGGGTGAACGGTTACACCAGTCTGGCCAATCTGACGGTCGTGGTCAGCAAAGCCGGCATCCACAGCAGCACGGCTGGCACCTACTTCGGCATGAAGTTCCTTAGCCAACTCGAAGAGCTTGTCAAAACCTTCCTTGCTACCCATACCATAGCCACCAGCAATCACGATGGGGGCACCCTTCAGGTTGTGTTTAGCCTTCTCAACGTGACGGTCGATAACCTTTACTACATAGTCTGTCTCGGGAACATACTTGGCAACGTCGTGCTTCACCACTTCGCCCTTGTAGTTTTCATCCAGGATTTCTTTCTTCATCACACCTTCACGAACGGTAGCCATTTGCGGACGGTGCTCAGGGTTCACGATGGTAGCAACGATGTTACCGCCGAATGCCGGACGAATCTGGTAGAGCAGGTTCTCATAGGTAACACCATTCTTCTTATCTTCGTGTGAACCAATCTCAAGCTGTGTACAGTCGGCAGTCAAACCGCTGGTCAGTGCAGAAGAAACACGCGGGCCAAGGTCGCGACCGATAACGGTAGCACCCATCAGGCAGATTTGCGGTTTTTCTTCTTTGAAGAGATTCACCAAGATAGAGGTGTGCGGGAGAGAGGTATAGGGGAACAAGCCCGGTGCATCAAATACATGCAGTTTGTCTACACCAAAAGGCATAACTTGTTTTTCAATTCCATCGAGGCCGGTACCGGCAGCAATGGCTTCCAACTGGCAGCCCAACTGATTAGCCAGCTTACGACCTTTGGTCAACAGTTCGAGACTTACATCGGCTACATTGGCGCCTTCAAGTTCCAGATATACAAATACGTTATTCATAATTATCCAATCGTGTGGTTAGCTAACAGTTCAACAATCAGTTCTTCTACATCAGCATCGCTTCCGGTCAGTGTCTTGCTCTCCTTGGCTTGGAAGATGATGTTCTCAATTTTCTTCACTTTGGTAGGTGAGCCGCTGAGACCGCACTGCTTGGTGTCGCCTTCTACGTCAGCCACACTCCATTCTGTGATGTTCAGGTAAGGAGTGGTTTCGTAGAGTGTTGCGTACGGAAGTTCAGCACCCTCTTTGGTGATGGCAGCTTTCTCTTGTGCACCGAGGGCACGTTTGTACTTCATCACCAGTTTGGCATTGCGCGGGCGGCAGGGAGCTGCACTACCGTTTACGGTCAGTACGATGGGCAGCGGGCCTTCTACAGTCTCTACGCCACCATCGATGTGACGCTTTACGGTGATGCGTTTAGCCTCTTCATCCACCTTCAGCACCTCTTCAGTGTAAGTGATTTGGGTAAGCCCCAACTTCTCTGCTACCTGAGGACCTACCTGAGCTGTGTCACCGTCGATTGCTTGACGACCACCCACGATGAGGTCATAGTCACCAATCTTCTTGATGGCAGTAGCCAATGCGTACGAAGTAGCCAGGGTGTCGGCACCAGCAAAGGCACGGTCTGTCAGCAGGTAACCGTTGTCGGCACCGCGATAGAGTCCTTCACGAATAATTTCTGCTGCACGTCCGGGTCCCATTGTCAAGATGGTTACGGTAGAACCGGGATGAGCATCTTTCAAGCGGAGTGCTTGTTCCAATGCATTCAAATCTTCAGGATTGAAGATCGCTGGAAGTGCCGCACGGTTGATTGTTCCGTCGGCGTTCATGGCATCTTTCCCTACGTTGCGAGTGTCGGGAACCTGTTTTGCCAATACTACGATTTTTAAACTCATGCTATTAAATTTACTATTAGTATTCTTAAGTTTATATCTTATTAGCCTGCAAATTTACAGAAACTGTCGGGCTTGACAAGGAAAAGTGAGGAAAAATGCACATTTTTGCCCAATTTGAGCAAGGAAGGTGCTTATTTCATCTCTCTAAGTACCTTCAGGCAGATGGGAACGGAGAGAATGAAGGCTAAAAAGTCTGAGATACATTGGGCTGTTTCCAAACCTCTAAACCCACACAGCATCACGCCTATATAGAGGGTAGGAATCAGGAAAAGACCCTGTCTTGCCGAGGCAACAAGTATGGCAAGGCGGGTACGACGAATGTTTTGCAGGTACATGTTTGTCATGATGACAAAACCTATAAAGGGGTAGGCCAGACATTGCCAGCGTAACAGAATGCTTCCGATGCGGATAACTTCGGCATCGTCGGCACGGAACAGACGAATGATGTCTGGCGCAAAGAGGATTCCGAGCAAGGCAATGAGGGTACAGTAGACGGTAGAGATGCGCACACAGCTCCAGAAGGCTGTGCGAACCCTGTTGTAGAGTCGGGCACCATAGTTGAAGCCACAAACCGGTTGAAATCCTTGTCCGTACCCAATCATGGCAGCTCCAACAAAAAGAACAAAACGGTTGACGATGGAAATGGCAGCCACTGTTGCATCCCCATACTGGGCGGCAACCTGATTCAGACAGATGGCTACCACGGCTCCCAACCCTTGTCTTACCAGTGAGGGGGAACCTCCGGCTGCAATCTCTCGGAACAGTACTGCCGTAGGCTTGAAGCGGGAGAGCCGTATGCCCACACCACCCCGTTTACCGGCCATGTGCAATAGGATGAAGAAGCTTACTGCTTGTGATAGGCAGGTTGCCACTCCGGCTCCTTCCACACCCATTCCCAGGGTGAAGATGAAGAGCGGGTCGATGAGGATGTTAAGGATGGCTCCGGAAGCGATACCTATCATAGACATCAGTGCATTGCCCTGTTGCCGCATCTGGTTATTCAGGGCAAAACAGCCAATAATAAAAGGAGTACCCGGCAGAATCCAGCGGAAGTAGGCCTCTGCATAGGGGAGGATGGTTTCGGTGGAGCCGAAAAAACGAAGTATCGGTTGTGTAAATAGCAGGCCGATGGCAGCCACGACACTTCCCAGCAACATGGCTGAGAGCAGTCCCACTGTGGCCATGATTTCGGCACGCTCACCCTCTTTGCGTCCCAATGCACGGGAGATGTAGTTCCCCGAGCCTTGTCCAAAAAAGAAGGCTATGGCCTGCACCATTGCCATATAAGAGAAGACAATTCCCAGTGCGGCAGTCGATTGGGTGTCGATGCGTCCCACAAAGAAGGTGTCTGCCATGTTGTAGACATTGCTGATGAGCATCGTCACAATGGAGGGCAGTGCCATCTTAGCCACAAGCTTACCGGGGGCGGTTGTGGTCATTTCCAGGTATTTGGCTTCTCGGGGAGTGGTCATGGGCAGGTAGATAATAAAAAACAGAAGAGAAGGTGGGGGAGTCTTGTGTCCTTTTGTTCACCTCTCTTCTGTCATGCTATGTGTTTGTTGTCGGGGAAATCTTTATTTGATGCCGAGCTTCTTCTTGATGTCCTTCGGGAGTGCATCCTTGTGAACCACAATGTTCATGGTCTTGTAGCGGGCGAATGCTTTAGAGGCATACCAGATACCTTCATACTTACCGGCCTTACCCCAAGAGTTCTTAACCATGTAGTACTCGTTGCCTTCCTGGTCTTTGGCAATACCATAGATTACCATACCGTGGTCATCGGTGGTTTCCCAGTTGTCGTAAGCCTTTTGGCGCTCTTCCTGAGTGCACCACTTCTGCGGTTGCGGCTTGGTATTGAGCTTCTTCTCTTCCGGTTTCATCTTCAGCCAGTGAGCCATGTCGCTGCCACTCAGTTCCTGAACCTTATCTACGTCCGGCATAACGGCTACTCCGTTACGGGTGAAGCCCTGCTCACTTACGTCACTACCCCAAGCAATGGTGTAGCCGTTCATGATGGCATTGTCAAACACCTGCATCAGCTCGTCGATAGGCAAGTTGTAGGACTGTGCCCAACGCCAGTTGTCCTGAATCTCCAGCACAAATTGGCTGTAGAAAGGGTGATGGGTGTAAGAGGTCAGAGATACATAGTCGTCTGCATTCAAACCGGTTGATTCATAGAATGACATCGGTGTGTACTCCTTACCTTTGTAAGTGAACTTTTCGGGAGCTTTGCCCAGATAGATTTCATGGATGGCCTCGATGGCTTTCTTCCAAAGCGGGTTGCCATCGTTGTCGGTCTGCAGGCTACGAAGCTTACCCTTTGCAATGGCTGCCACAACAGCATCGCTCACGGCAGACAGCTCGGTGTGGTTGCTCAGTGTGTCACCATACATAACACCCGGGCGCATCTCCTCTTCGGGAACCAAGCCGTAGTGCTTCATACCATACAATACGTCGTAGAAAGAACCACCTTGTGAGAATGAGGCGTCACCGTGGGTACGAACCGCTTTGTCGGCACGATCCAGGTAAGTCTTCTGCACGGTGTACATCTCGGCAAAGTCATACTCACCCTTGCCCATACGGAGCAGTTCGGCTTCCAGGAAACCGAAGCTGGAGTAGCACCAGCATGTTCCGGCACGATTCTGATTCTTTACGCTAGTGATGGGGTTTTCCTTTACCACGGTAAATACAAAGCCCTCATCTTCCTTCTTGGGGGCATCCTGAGCCAGTGCGTTGAGGCTCATCAGACCCAATGATGCAATAAGCAGTGTCTTTTTCATTTCGATAAAATTGTTATAGATTTCTAATTACGTGCCACAAAGATAAGCAGAATATCGTAAACAAAGCTAACTTTGGCGCGTTAATTAGAAGATTTGTGTTGGAAAAGAGAAAACCAATGAGTGAAAACAGTGAGAAAATAGAGACCCAAAGAGAGACATTTCAGATAACCGAAGAGGCTGGGCTGGTGCTGGAAGGTGGCGGAATGCGTGGGGTGTTTACCTGCGGTGTGCTGGATAACTTTATGGATCGCGGCATACGCTTCCCTTACACCATTGGTGTCAGTGCCGGAGCTTGTAACGGTCTGTCTTACATGTCGAAACAGCGCGGACGAGCCAAGTATAGCAACATCGACTTGTTGCAGCAGTACAACTACATAGGCTTGAAATATCTTCTGAAGAAGCGCAACATCATGGACTTCGACCTTCTTTTCCACACCTTTCCTAATAAGATTATTCCTTATGACTACGAGGGGTATGCCCACTGTCCGGAACGTTACGAGATGGTCACTACCAGCTGTGAAACCGGTGAAGCCTGCTACTACGAGGAGAAGCAGAGTCCCAAACGCATCATTGACATCGTGAAGGCCTCCAGCAGTCTCCCCTTTGTCTGTCCCATTGCTTACGTGGATGGGAAACCCATGCTGGATGGGGGCATTGCCGACTCCATTCCCCTGCTACGGGCACGAAGTTTGGGATATACCAAAAATGTGGTGGTGCTGACCCGCAACCCCGGCTACCGGAAAACCATCAAGGGAACCAAGGTGCCTCCCTTCATCTACAAGCAATATCCCCGTTTGCGGGAAGCCATCAATCGCCGCAGCCATCTCTATAATGAGCAGCTTGAGTTGGTAGAACGCCTGGAGGCTGCCGGTGAGGTGCTGGTCATTCGTCCGCAGAAACCCTTGGAGGTGGATCGTATCGAGAAGGACATCGACAAGCTGCTGGCACTCTATAACGAGGGGTATCAGCTGGCCTCCCAAATAGACTTCATTTGACACCCTTCGGAACCCTCGCTTTGACCCTCGGCGACCTAGGCCTCGACCCTCGGCGACCTAAGGCCCGACCCTCGGCGACCTTCGGGGAGACCCTTCCGAACCTATCAGTTGACAAGGTGAGAAGTAGATGAATTGACAAGGTGGGGGAGGATCGTTATCTACTCGTTAACTCGTCCCCTATCAACCCGTCATCTCGTCCCTTGTCAACTTGTCAACCCGTCTCTTGTCAACTTACATATTTCTTCTATTTCCTTTGGCAGATAGAGAAATTAGTTGTTCCTTTGTATGTAAACTGTAAAACTTCAAACAAACAATATCATGAATACAGACATTGCACTAAGTGCCAACCCGCTGGTGGCTTACCTGCAGAAACCCTCTGCAGAGTTTACTAAGGCAGACATCATCCGCTACATCACGGAAAATGAAATCCGCATGGTAAACTTTATGTACCCTGCAGGCGATGGACGCCTGAAGACGCTGAACTTCGTTATCAATAATCTTACTTACCTGGAAACCATACTCACCTGTGGTGAGCGTGTGGATGGTTCCAGCCTCTTCCCCTTTATCGAGGCGGGCAGTAGCGACCTCTATGTGGTGCCCCGTTTCCGTACCGCCTTCCGAGACCCCTTTGCCGAAATTCCTACCCTTGCCATGCTCTGCTCTTTCTTCAACAAAGATGGCGAGCCGCTGGAAAGCTCTCCCGAGTACACCCTGCACAAGGCTTGTAAGGCTTTCCGCGAAGTGACCGGCATGGAGTTTCAGGCCATGGGTGAGTTGGAGTATTATGTAATAGATAAGGTGTCGCCCCTCTTTCCGGCTACCGACCAGAAGGGCTATCACGAGTCTGCCCCCTTTGCCAAGTTCAACGACTTCCGCACTCGTTGCATGGATTACATTGCCAAGGCAGGCGGGCAAATCAAGTATGGACACTCGGAAGTGGGCAACTTCACGCTGGGGGACATGAGTTATGAGCAGAATGAGATTGAGTTTCTGCCCGTGGCTGCCGAAGATGCGGCCGACCAGCTGGTATTGGCCAAATGGATCATTCGCAACTTGGCTTGCAGAGAATCGTTGGACGTGACCTTCGCTCCCAAGATTACGGTGGGAAAGGCCGGCTCGGGACTGCACATCCACATGCGTATCATGAAAGAGGGTGTCAACCAGATGCTGAAGGAGGGTGCGCTTTCTGAAACCGCCCGTCGAGCCATTGCCGGCATGATGCAGCTGGCTCCCTCTATTACAGCATTCGGTAATACCAATCCTACCTCATACTTCCGCCTTGTACCCCATCAGGAGGCACCTACCAACATCTGCTGGGGTGACCGCAACCGCTCGGTGCTGGTGCGTGTGCCACTGGGATGGACGGCCAAGAGTGATATGTCGCATCTGGCCAACCCGTTGGAAGCTGAATGTCTGTATGATACCACCCAAAAACAGACGGTGGAGATGCGTTCACCGGATGGCTCGGCCGACCTCTATCAGCTGATTGCCGGCTTGGCAGTGGCTTGTCGCCACGGTTTCGAGCTGGAGAATGCTTTGGAAATTGCAGACAGAACCTACGTCAATGTGAACATCCACCGGCAAGAGAATGCCGACAAGCTGAAGTCTCTGGAACAACTTCCGGACAGTTGTGAGGCTTCGGCCGATTGCTTGGAACGTCAGCGTGCCATCTTTGAACAGCACAAAGTCTTCTCTCCGGCCATGATTGACGGCATCATTGCCAAGCTTCGTGCTTATGGAGATCGCACCCTGCGTCACGACCTGGAAGGCAAACCCAACGAGATGATGGCCCTGGTGAAACGCTACTTCTACTGCGGATAATCCCTGCTTTGAGATACAAAAAACGCCCCGTCTTCTTTCAGACGAGGCGTTTTTTAATGGCTGCTTTGTATTCTTCTAAATATAATCAAAACAGCTTCTTCTAGAGGATTACTTTAACATCTTCGGCAGGTTCTCGCGACCCCAGAAGTAGTAAACTGCAATACCCACCCAGCTTGTCAGCAGGATAACGATGGCAACCAACAGTTTCTTTACACCGTCAACCGGCCACTTCATGATTTCCAACACGGCCTTTACAGCCAGAACCAAACCGATAATCCAAACGATAAATCCAATCATAGTGCTATTATAGATTAGTTAAACAATAGAAGTTTCAGGCCAAAAGTACGCATTATAATTGAAACCCGGAAACTTTTCTGTCTAAAAGTCAGTTTCCTTACCCACTATTACCCTCTTTTCCCACATCGGCTTGCCAAATTCTCAATCAGTCAGCTTGTTCGTGTGCCTGTTTGCTGACTTTTTCTCTTCTACTTTACCGGTTTTTTTCTCATCGGTCGGAAGTGTGTAAAAGAACACTTTACACTTTTTGCCTATAGGAAGCATTTTGAATAACTTTTACTCTCTTTTTAGGAAAAAAGTTGAATGTTTATTTGAAAGTTATCAAAATACTATCTATTTTTGCAGCATCCGAAGCTAGCCCGGAGGGGTTAGCGGGTATTGGTTTTTTGAAAAAGGCGTTTACGAACGTTATCTTCTAAGTCCAAATCTCGCAAATTTGTATCTACAAGAAGATGCGGCAACGGAAACGTCCATGGAAGATGTGTATATGTACACACCACGTGAGGTGGTGTCTCTTATAACATCTTGGCGTGGGCTAGCTCTCGTTGCTTATCCTTGTAGATGGGCAATGCGAGAGCCTGGGCTTGGGATAAGCAGAGTACAGACTCCCATGCCTTTTTTGTTGATTAGACCGAATCCGAGGAGTCTATAAGGTCGACAAAATACAAATAGGAACTGCTATGAAGAGTTGCTGTCAGGAACAGGCCCACTTCTCCACACACATCTCTGCTCATCGTCTGCCAATATGCAGATGGGCATTCTCTATCCTGCTTCTCATTGGAGTTTTCATGCCGCTCAAGGCACAAGACATAGCCGTCAAGAGCAACCTCCTTTACGATGCCACAGCCACTGTCAACCTGGGCATTGAGTTTCCGCTTGCAGCCAAGTGGACGTTTGACCTTTCCGGTAACTACATGGGCTGGAAGATTACCGACAGCAGTCGCTGGAAACACTGGATGTTGCAACCCGAAGCGCGTTACTGGTTCTGCGATCGCTTTGTAGGACACTTCCTGGGAGTGCATGCCCACGGGGGTAAGTACAACATCGGGGGAATAGACAACGGCATCAATTTCTTAGGTACAGATTTCTCCCAACTTTCTGACTATCGCTACCAAGGCTGGTTCCTCGGAGCCGGTATCGGTTACGGCTACTCCTGGATTCTGAACAAACACTGGAACCTGGAGGCTGAAATCGGTTTGGGTTATGCCTATACCCGTTACGACAAGTTCCCGTGTGCCAACTGTGGTGACAAACTTGCCGAAGACGAACCTCATCACTATGTCGGCCCTACCAAGGCAGCCGTCAGTCTTATTTACTCATTCTAAAACAGGGCAGCTATGAAGAATAAAATTCGTTTCAGTTTACTGGCGCTATTATATATAATAGGTGTAAAGGCTCAAGAGAGTGGGGTAGCCATGCAGAGCATTATGGGCGGGCAGGTGAAAGTTTCCAACCTGAACGTGGCTCGCAATGATGACAAGCTGTTTGTTTCTATGCAGCTGGACTTCTCTGCCCTCCACCTGAAGAGCAATCATGAGTTGCTGCTCACACCCACCATCATGGCCGACGAAGATACCCTTCAGCTGAAGTCAATCCTGGTGGCCGGTCGTAACCGTTACTACCTGCATCAGCGGAACGATGGCAAGAGTGTGGACTATGCCCTCTATCGGGCCGGCAGTACCAATGCTGTGGAGTATCAGACACTGGTTACTTATCAGGAGTGGATGGGCCTGGCACAACTCTCCTTGCAGGAAGACCTCTGCGGATGTCACAACATACTGCTAGACAATAGCGAAAGTCCACTTCTGGCACTAGATCTTCAGCCGGAAGTCTACCAACCTATGTTTGTCTACGAGCCTCCCAAGCGTGAGGCTGTCAAGTTGCGTGCTGTAACCGGACAGGCGTTTATCGACTTCCCGGTTAGCCAGACCGTTATCTATGAAGACTATCGGAACAATCCGCGTGAGTTGCAGAAGATTATCGCCACCATCGATGTGGTAAAGAATGACCCCGATGTGCGCATCACGGCCATGAGTTTCAAGGGACATGCCTCTCCCGAAAGCCCCTATAGCAACAATACTCGCTTGGCTAAGGGGCGTACCGAGGCGCTGAAAAAGTATGTACAACGTCTCTATAGCTTCTCCGACACCCTGATTACCACCTCTTATGAGCCGGAAGACTGGGCAGGCCTGCGTGCCTATGTGGAGCAGTCGGGCTTGGAGCATAAGCAAGAGATACTGGCCATCATCGACAGCTCTCGTGAACCCGATAACAAAGAGTGGGTGCTGAAGAAGAGCTACCCCGAAGAGTACCGCTTCCTGCTGCAGAATTGTTACCCGGCCTTGCGTCACTCCGACTACCGCATCGAGTACATCGTTCGCCCCTACAACAACCTGGAAGAGGCTCGTCGGGTCATGAAGGAGGCTCCCGGAAAACTCTCTCTGCAAGAGATGTATATGGTTGCCAACAGCTACGAACCGGGTAGTGAAGAGTATAATGATGTGTTCGAGACCATGGGACGCCTCTATCCGAACGACCCCGTGGCCAACCTCAATGCAGCCAATGCAGCAATGGGACGTGGCGACCTGGTGGGAGCTAAGAAGTACCTGACAAAGGCCGGCGAGGGCGGACAAGCTTACTATGCCCGTGGTGTGCTGGCCGGTCTGGAGGGTGACTATCCAGCAGCCAAAGCCTACTTCCGAAAGGCTCAGGAACTGGGCATTGCCGAGGCCGAGGGTAGCCTCCGAAGCATCGAAGAGCTGGAAAAGAAGACAACAAACTTGGGAAAATAATTAACTAATTGTATAACTAAACACGCTTTAAAATGATGAAAAGTTTTAGTAAATTGATGTTCGCAGCCCTACTAGTCACAGGCTTCTGGGCTTGCAGTGACGAGGTGGATGTGCCGGACAATGGCGGTACAGAAACTAAGGACAAGGTGTACATGTCGTTTGACTTACAGTTGCCGACAGCAACACGTAGTGCAACGGATGCTACGGGTACAACAAACTCTGATGCCAATCCTGATTCAGAGGAAGGTTCTGATGCAGAAAATGCAGTTTCTTCTATGTGTGTTGTTTTGGCAACTAAAGATAATTCTAATAATTTTACACAAGCTGCAACTTCAAATCTTCTAAAGCCACAATCTATAGATAATCCTGATGGATATACAGGTTCTGGCGATGGCCCTTATATCGCAACTTTTGAAGAAGATGCATTGAATATTCCAGAAGGTACAAGTGTAACTGTTTTTGTTGTATGTAATCCTGACGTGGATGCAACTGGAAATCCTGACGTGTCTAATTTGTTCACTAAAACAGGAACTGTTGCTGAGAACGATAAGGAATTGACTTCAACTATTGCCAAAGCAAATAACTTTTTGATGACCAATGCAAAGGCAACTACAACAATTACAATGCCTTCTACAGCAGTATTAAATGCTAGTACAAAGAGTAACCCAATAGATTTGGGTGAAGTACAGGTAGAGCGTGTAGCAGCACGTTTCGACTATAAAGATGGTTCTCCTGCAGATACAGATGATCATACTTACCCTATTGAAAATACAGGAGTAAACGTAGTCTTGACAGATATTGCTTTAATGAACTTGAGTAAAAACTATTATTATCTACGTCGTGTATCACCAGGTAGTTCTAGTAATGCAAATCAGTACACTGCAGAATCTTATACAATTGCAGGAACAGAATTGAACAATAATTTTGTGGTAGATACCGATGCTGCTGATAAATTGAAAGGAAGTGATTTGTCTGCAAATTATTTCTACCATGTTGGTTCTGGAGATGTAATTGACCCAACCTCTTCGAGCTTTGACTATAAGCAATTGTCAACTCTTTCTACCGATGATAAGTGGTCAGGTGCTGATGGTTATAAAGTATGGCGTTATGCAACAGAAAATACAATGCCTAGCGTTAATAGCCAGCTTCATAAATATACAACTGGTGTCATCTTTAAAGGTAAACTTACTGAGACAACTACAGATGAAAATACTAAGTTGTTAGATGGAACTAATGCTGTTTATGTGTTTGGTAATAAATTGTATGGTTCATGGGCAAAAGTAGGGGCTGCAGCAAAAGCAACAGATGCTGATGCAAGTCTGAAAGCTGCTTATGAAAGTATAGCTAATGGAGATACAGCTCCGGACAAGAGTGATGCAGCTAATGTAGGCTTTACAGTTTACGAGCCTACGGATGATGGTGTTTATAATGTATATTATTACTATTGGAACCGTCATAATGATAATGCCACTTCAAATGATAAAAAAGAAACAGAAATGGGTATCATGGAGTATGCAGTAGTTCGTAACAATGTTTATAAGCTGTCTGTAACTGGTATCAATCTCTTTGGTCACCCTGCAGATCCTGAAGGTGACCCGGATCCGGAAGACCCGGAAGATCCGGACGAAGAAAAGATTACTTATTTAAGAGTCTCTGTTCGCGTCCTCCCCTGGGTCGTTCGTGTTAACAACATTGAATTCTAAAAACAATTTCATCAATGATGAAGCATAGCAACATATCATCAATCATGAGTGCGGCACTGGCTGCCGTACTCATGATGCTTGCTGCTG
>JAGATY010000019.1 GCA_017621035.1 Bacteroides sp.
GGCAGGTTGGACAAAAAGTAGGATAAATTCTCTATAATCATTTGATATACATATCTTTGCGAAGATTATCATTGATATGCTAAAAAAAATGCTTTTTTTGTGGTTCCTCCAATGTGGTCAAGAATGGCCTGAGAGGGCGAAAACAAATGTATAAATGTAAGGATTGCAATAAGCAATTCATTGGCGGACAACGACGTGACAAATTTCAAGTAATAACCGATTATGTTGAAGGCAAACAGACCTTGTTACAACTGGCATCAAAGTACAAAGTTTCAGAAAGGACCATTCGTCGTGATTTAGAAAGTATGCGCTTTGTCCGCAAGAAAGCGAAGTACAAGGAGGTGACAGTGCAGCTCGACACCACTTATTGGGGGCGTAGATTCGGTCTCATGGTTATAAAGGATGCCCTACGTAATAAGGTTCTATGGCATAAATATGTTTACAATGAGACTATCGGTCAATACATAGAGGGTATTTCTTGGCTTGAGTCTCAAGGATTTAAGATATATGGTGCAGTGATTGATGGTATGCGCGGCTTGGCACAAGCATTATATCCGATTCCCGTCCAGATGTGTCAATTTCATCAGATGCTAATTACTCGCAGATACTTAACCCAAGAACCCGACCTTGATGCCTCCTGCGAGCTTTTAAGCCTCGTCAAGAGCATTACTCAAATGGATAAGGAGAGTTTCATTGGCGCTTTTAATCAGTGGTATGATAGATACAAGGATGTTTTAAACGAACGCATTCACGACAAAAGGATAAAACGCCATACTCCTCCTTATATGCGCCCGAGGCTACGCAGCGCATATCTTAGCTTAAAACGTAATATGCCGTTACTATGGACTTTTTACGATCACCCTGAAACAGGTCTACCTAACACAAATAACGCAATAGAAGGGTTGTTCTCGGATATAAAGAGTAAGCTAAGAGCTCATCGTGGAATTAGTAAGGACAATCGAAAAAAGTTGTTGGACGAGTACATTATGCGGCATTACTAAACGCGAATTACCTCAACAGGGCGCGCCCTGTTGAGGTAATCTATCCTACTTTTTGTCCAATAAGAGATTTTTAGAATAAAATCATCCTACTTTTTGTCCACGTAACCAATATTGCACCTTTTTGTGCGTTCTACGGCGTACGCCCACTGTCATCTTTACAGTACCGATACCTATCAAGTCGTACTCCATAATCATCATCCGTTCAAATGGTTGCTGATTTCTGTTAGTTGGTTTTGTTTTCTTTATTGAAACCTTTCGTGCTCCCACAAGAATAGCATCAAGTTGGAGTACGGCCAATGTGGAAAGATAACTTTTAGCAGCATGCTCGCTTGTTTCTACAATTGATACCATACGGATATTGATGTACTCTTTTAGTGACAAATTATATTTCCGCTGCAAAGGATTCTTCTCTTTCCATTCGCGATAAAAGTCGCGTATTATCTGCTCCCTCAGTTTTATGTCATCCAATGTATTTCCTTCTGGTATCATAAGTATCTGCTATTATTGTTCGTAAGTGCAAAAGTACGACTATTCTGCAGATAATTCAGAAAATATAATTCTTTTAGTGAAAGATTTCGTGCTTTTGTCACCGGATGGAAGCATTCTAACCATAACCAATTTGAATAACGATAAAGATTAAGCCGAGGAGGAACGGACATTGTGGAGTTTGTGAATAAAGAATGAACATTGGTCAAGTCTTGACCGGAAATTAGGAATATAATCCCCAATATAGGATATTCGGACGTTTAATAATGGATAAAAAGCCACTGTTTGGTCAAGTCTTGACCAAACAAATAAACTTTTTGGTCAAGTCTTGACCAGCTTTCGTATTTTATATATATATTTGCTCATCCAAAACAATCGATATGACCTCTGAACAAATAAAGGAATTATGTGCCCTTGGTGAAAGTAGCAAGGTGCAGTTTAAACAGACGTTTGACAACCAACGTAAAGTAGCCGCCGAGATGATAGCTTTTGCTAATTATCGCGGAGGAGTCATTTTATTCGGGATTAAGGATAAGACGGGTGAAATCTTAGGGCTGAGTTATGAAGAAGTACAACGGATTGGTAGGGAGGTGGGAAATACAGCTAATGAACAGATACGTCCCACCCTTTATTTGCAAACAGAAACAATAGATGTTGACGGTAAATTTGTTTTGGCGGTCAATGTAGAAGAAGGCATAAACAAACCTTACAAAGATTTGGAAGGGCAAATTTGGATGAAGCAGGGAAGTGATAAACGCCGTATCACCGAAAATGCGGAAATATTGAAGCTGTTTCATGAATCGGCCAATTATCTGCCGGATGAGGAAGCTGTTTACGGAAGTTCTACCAGCCATTTGGATATGCGCTTGTTGGATAGATATCTGATGAAAGTATATGGTAAGCATTTGGAGGATTTCGGTATATCAAGTAACAGGTTGTTACAGAATCTGCGATTGCTGACCTCTGGGGATACTTTGACTTTGGCGGGACTTCTGTTTTTCGGTAAAAATCCGCAGGACTTCAGGCCTTCTTTTATGATAAAGGCCGTTTCTTTTTATGGAAATGACATGGGAGGAACTGCATATAGGGACAGTAAAGATTTGTATGGGACTATCCCTGAGCTATTCGAACAAGGTATGTCTTTCTTAAAGTCAAATTTGCATAGTCTGCAAGTGGGGCAGTCATTCAATTCTACCGGAAAGCTTGAAATATCGGAAATTGCTTTGGAGGAGATTTTACAGAATGCCTTAGTTCATCGTCAATACATCAAGACAGCTCCCATACGAATCATGATATTTGACAATCGGGTGGAGATAACCAGTCCCGGTCATTTGCCCGATGGTATGAGCGTGGAAGAATTGAAATTTGGTAATACGTTCCAACGCAATCCTTTAATTGCAGCTTTATGTGCCAAGACAATGCATTATCGTGGATTGGGAACCGGCATTCTCCGTGCAATCAAGGAAGGTGCGGAACTGGATTTTGTGAATAACGAATCAGGAGATTTCTTTTCGGTTATCATTCATCGCCCTTCAACGATGATGAAAGAGAAATCTGTTCCGATAACCGGAAATGGAGATATGTTTAGTTTTATTAGAGAAAGGTGTCTCACTTTGCCAATGGAGGAGACGGAACATGCTGTCCGGCTTTTAGAATTTTGCAAAGAGGCCAAAGGGTTGCTCGAAATGATGGAACTGATACATTATACTAACCGTACTAGTTTCCGAAGAAGACTACTCAATCATTTATTGGAAGCAAAATTGTTGTTGCCCGAAATACAAGACAAGCCTAATAGTCCCAAACAACGATATAAGTCAACGTTTGGGTGACAATGAAATGTTCACCTCAGGCACAGCCTATATCTGCAAAAGTTCCACCCGCCGCAAAGTGTGAAGCCGAGGAGGGGTGGATATTGTTCTCCTCGTCAGAAAAAAAGAGGCAAGCTCTTTCTTTCTACTCTCGGTTTGCACTATCTTTGTGCAAAAATCTGTTGAATATGAAAATAAACTATAATCTTTGGGGAGGGGGCGCGTTGCTACTGCTGGCGTTGAGCGCTTGTAATCCTCGTTATAAGGTGGTGGATGCTGAGGGTGGTCGAGTGACCATAGACTCTGTGTGGGATGCTACTCCCGATGCCGAGGCAGCTGCTTTGTTGGCTCCGTATAAAGCGGGGCTTGACAGTGTGATGAACCATGTAGTGGCTACGGCGGCTCAGGATATGGAAGTCCAGCGTCCGGAGTCTTTGTTGAGCAATCTGGTGGCTGATGTGTTGCGGCAGTCTGCCACGTCTGTGCTGGGCCGTCCGGCAGACATGGGACTGGTCAATATGGGGGGCATCCGAACCTCGCTTTCAGCGGGTGACGTCACCACGGGAAACATTTATGAGATTCTTCCTTTTGAGAATTCGCTGTGTGTGCTGACTGTGAAAGGTAGCGTACTTACCTATTTGTTTGAGAACATTGCCGGCCGTGGAGGCGAGGGCGTGAGTGGGGTACAACTGGAGATTTCGCGCGACGGTCGCCTGCTGAGTGCCCGCGTGGGAGGTGAACCGGTGCAGCCGGAACGCCTGTACACGGTAGCCACGGTTGACTACTTGGCTGAGGGTAACGATGGCATGGTAGCTCTGCCACAGGCAGAAGAGCGGCAGTGTCCTGCCGGTGCCACGCTGCGAGGCTTGTTCATGGAGTACGCCAAACAGCAGACTGAGCAGGGAAAGCCACTGACTTCACGCTTGGAAGGAAGAATTGTAAGGAAGTAGTATTTTAATACCATAATAAACAATCTCATGAAACGAATCTGTTTATCCGTCTGCTTCTTGCTGATACTTTTTACACTGTCGGCACAAGAGAAGCAACTCTATATTCTGCAAACCAGTGATACACACAGTCGTATAGAACCTTTTGCTGCACAATCTTCCAACCGCAATGCCGGAAAGGGTGGGGTGGTGCGTCGTGCAACCTTTGTAAAGCAGGCACGGGAAAAGCATCCGAACCTCTTGCTCTTCGATTGCGGGGACATTTCTCAGGGAACGCCCTATTACAATGTCTTCAAAGGTGAAGTGGAGGTGAAGCTGATGAACCACATGGGGTACGATGCCATGACAATTGGAAATCACGAGTTTGACTTCGGTCTGGACAACATGGCTCGTCTGTTCCAGCTGGCAAACTTTCCGGTGGTCTGTGCCAATTACGACGTTAGCGGTACGGTGCTGGAGGGGCTGGTGAAACCCTACGTGGTGCTGGAACGTGAGGGCGTGCGAATTGGTGTGTTCGGGCTAAGCCCACGTTTGGAGGGACTTGTACAGGCCGCCAATTGTGAAGGCATTCTCTACAACGACCCTATTGAGGCTGCTCAGCAAGTAACTAATCTGTTGCGCACCAAAGAGGGGTGCAGCGTGGTTATCTGTCTCTCTCACCTGGGCTTCAATACCGGCACGGCTGACGGACATTACGACGAGAACCTGGTTGCCAAAACACAAGGCATCGACTTGATACTGGGCGGCCATACTCACACTTACATGGAGAAGCCTGCCATCTATCTGAACGCGGCCGGTAAGAATGTGCCGGTGATGCACGTGGGAGGCAGCGGCATCTATGTAGGCGAAACTACACTGACTCTTTCTAAAGAATAATGCGTTAATCTCTTATTATCTAAAAGACTGATGAATATGAATAGACGATTCCGATTTGTGACATTGGCACTGTTGCTGTTACCTCTGAGCCTATGGGCACAAACCGAAGCACCCTTTCTGCCACAAGCTGCAGACGAACAGTGCCATCGCTGGGTGGACTCTGTGATGAATAAACTGAGCCTTCAGGAAAAGGTAGGCCAACTGATAGTAACCACCGTGCCGGCTACTGCCGACAAGAAGACGCAGAAGAACATTCGTGAACTGGCCAAAAAATATAAAGTAGGCGGATTGCTCTTTGCCGAAGGCTCTCCGGAAGAGGAGGTCATCCTGACTAACTTAGCACAAAAGAACTCTAAAGTGCCTATGCTGATAACCTTTGACGGGGAGTGGGGACTCTCCATGCGCCTGACTGATGTGCCCAACTATCCGCGCAATGCGGCACTGGGCTGCATTCAGGACAATAGCCTGATTGAGGCTTACGGTAAGGAGGTGGCTCGCCAGTTCCGTGAAGTAGGCGTTCACGTCAACTTTGCACCGGTAGCCGACGTCAATACCAACCCCTTGAATCCTGTCATTCATATCCGCTCCTTTGGAGAGAATCCACAGCTGGTGGCCGAGAAGGTGGTTGCCTACAGCCGTGGTCTGGAGAGTGGCGGTGTGCTCTCTGTCTGCAAGCATTTCCCCGGTCATGGAGATACAGACAAAGACTCTCACAAGGAATTGCCAGCACTCTACTACGACCGTGCCCGTCTGGACAGCATCGAGCTACTCCCGTTCCGGGCAATGGTGCAATCCGGCCTGGGCGGTGTAATGGTAGGTCACTTGAAAGTACCCGCCCTGGAGCCAGACCGTATCACAGCTACTTCACTATCACGCAGTGCGGTAACCGGTGTGCTGAAAGAGGAACTGGGCTTTAAAGGATTAGTATTTACCGACGCGTTGGACATGAAAGGCGTGTCGCAAGTGCCGCAGGTAACTACCAAAGCACTGTTGGCCGGTAATGACATGGTACTGGTGCAGTACAATACCCAAAACGCTGTGGCCGAGCTGTTGAATGCCGTGCGTACCGGAACCTTCCCGAAAGAAGAACTGGATGAGAAGTGCCGCAAGGTGCTTACCTATAAATATCTGTTGGGCCTGCGCACACCACGACCACAGTTGCAAGTCAGTGGAGTAAGCCATCGCATCAACAGTGAGGAGGGAAAAGCCTTGGCAGCCCGCCTGCGCGAAGCGGCAGTCACGGTAGTCAACAACTACTTCAACATTCTTCCGCTGGCCGGTAATGATGTAGCCATTCTGAGTATCGGTAAAGAGCAAGAGAAGGATGCCCCCTTTGTGCAAGCCATGAAACAGCGCATTGGTGTCACTCGTTTCTTTCTTCCCTGGGGAGCCGATGAAGCAGCCCGTGAGGAGGTCAGACGCAATCTCTCTACCTACCGCAGGGTGATTGTCAGCGTGACCGATGCTGCCGCTAAGGTAGAGAAGGCAGATGCACAATTCCTGGCCGAGCTGAACTTGGACGCTCCGTTGGTCTACGTCTTCTTCAACTCTTACCGCTGTCTGTTCTCGTTGGAAGAGGCGCTGGTGAAGAGCAGTGCCATTGTGTTGGCTCACTCGGCAGAAGAAGACCTTCAGCAACACGTAGCCGCTGTGCTGTTTGCCGAAAAGAGTGCCAACGGACGGCTTGCCATGAGTATTGGTCGGGCATTTCCTGCAGGTACCGGTTGCGATATAGAGGTAGGCATGGAGCCTGTCTCTTACCTGCCGGAGGACTATGGTATGCACTCTTGGCAATTGCAACGCATTGATGGCATTGCGCAAAAAGGACTGAAGGCACAAGCCTACCCCGGTTGCCGTATCTTGGTACTGAAGGACGGAAAGAAGGTCTACGACAAAGGATTCGGTACACACGCTCCGGACGATGCAACCCCTGTTCGTGCTACCGACCTATTCGACCTCTCTGCACTGACACAACCCACTGCCACTCTGCTGGCTGTGATGAAACTGTATGACCAGCGCAAACTGAAGCTGACGGACAAAGCCTCCAAATATCTTCCTTACTTGAGAAACGGAAACAAGAAGAACATCACTCTTCGGGAACTGCTGATGCACGAGGCCGGACTGCCTCCTCACATTCGTTTCTACCTGGAGACCATCGAGCCGAAGTCTGTGAAAGGTCCTTACCTGCAAAGTTGGAAGGATGAGAACCACCAGACACGTGTCAGCGAACACAGCTACTACTGCTCTGACTTCCGTTTCAAGAAAGGAATTATGACCGGCAAGGATGACAAGCAACACACGCTGCATGTAGCCGACGGGCTGTGGCTGGACAAGAACTTCAAGAACACCGTCCTACGACAGATTGCAGGCTGCGAACTGCTGGGCAAGCGTTATATTTACAGTGACTTGAGTTTTGTGTTGCTGCAACAAGTGGTGGAGACCATCACCAAAATGCCGATGGATAGCTATCTGGAGAAAGAGTTCTATGCTCCGATGGGACTAAAACGCACCCTGTTCTTGCCGCTGACACGCTACAGTAAAGCTGAGGTGATGCCTACTGCTAAGAACGACTTCCTGCGTCGGCAAGACCTCTGTGGTTATGTGCACGATGAGATTGCAGCCTGTCTGGGTGGTGTGGCCGGCAATTCCGGACTCTTCTCTACTGCCGAGGAGGTGGCCAACATCTTCCAGATGATGCTGAATGGCGGTACTTGGAACGGTAAACGCTTCTTGAGTGAAGAGACTTGTCGCCTGTTTACCACAGAGACCTCCTCACTCAGTCGTCGTGGCTTGGGCTTCGACAGGCCGGACGTGGAGCATCCCAAAGCCAACCCCTGTGGCGAGCTGGCTCCTAAAGGGGTATTCGGACAGACCGGCTTCTCCGGAACTTGCGCCTGGGCAGACAAGGAGAATGGGCTGGTTTACGTCTTCCTCAGCAATCGTCTCTGTCCCGAAGTGTGGAACACCAAGCTGGGTGACATGGACATCAGAACCGATATTCAAGACATTATTTACCAAAGCCTGCGCAAGTAATGAGAAAAAGCTTTCTGTTTCTTTTGGCAAGCCTGCTTACGGGTATGCTTGCCGTGGCACAACCACAAACCTCACAGCAATCAACTACCGGAACCGAACCTGCCCTGCTGCGTGCCTTGCAACACGATGAGCGTTGCACGCAGTGGGTAGACTCTGTGTTGCAGACACTCAGCCTGAAAGAGCGAGTGGGGCAGTTGTTTATCTATACCATCGCTCCTCAGCAGACTCAGAAGAACCGTGACCTGCTCCGTAAAGTGGTACAGGAGTATAAGGTAGGCGGACTGCTCTTCTCTGCCGGACGGATGGAAAACCAGGTGGCCTTGACTAATGAGGCTCAGCGCATGGCTGAGGTACCGCTGATGATTACTTTTGACGGGGAGTGGGGCTTATCCATGCGTCTGAAGGGTACTCCAACCTTCCCGCGCAACATGGCCTTGGGCTGTGTGCAGAACGACAGCCTACTCTATGCCTACGGGCGGGAGATGGCTCGCCAGTGTCGTGAGATGGGGGTGCAGGTGAACTTCGCACCGGTGGCTGACGTCAACATCAATCCGGAGAATCCTGTTATCAATACCCGTTCCTATGGTGAGAGTCCCGAGCTGGTGGCACAGAAGGTGCTGGCCTATGCCCGTGGTCTGGAAGACGGAGGAGTACTCTCTGTCGTAAAACACTTTCCCGGACATGGCGATACAGATGTAGACTCCCACAAGGCTTTGCCAACGTTACCTTTCAGTCGTGAACGGTTGGATAGCATCGAGTTGCATCCTTTCCAGAGAGCCATTGGTGCCGGACTGAGTGGTGTCATGGTAGGCCACTTGGAGGTACCCTCGCTGGAACCGAAGAAGGGCTTACCGGCCTCTCTCTCCCACAACGTAGTGACTCATCTGCTGCAAGAAGAGTTGGGCTTCCGAGGCTTGGTCTTTACCGATGCACTGGCTATGAAGGGTGTCTCCAACAATGATTTTGTCTGTCTGCAGGCACTGAAGGCCGGGCATGACATGCTGCTGGTGCCCCGTCGCATTAAAGAAGATGTGGAGGCTGTGATGGCTGCCCTGAAACGGGGAGAGTTGGATGAGGCCGACATTACCCGCCGATGCCGCAAGGTGCTTACCTATAAATATGCACTAGGCTTGGAGAAGAAACCGCGCATCCGACTCTCCGGTCTGGAGCAGCGACTGGACACGGAACAAACACGCGAGCTGATTCGCCAACTCTATACCTCTTCTGTCACCGTGCTGAACAAGAACAATGCAGAGAAAACACTTCCCTGGGATGCCTCTGTCGATGAGGTGGCACTGCTGCATGTGGGAAAGCAGGGAGACGTGGATCTGCTGTTGGAAAACCTCTCACAGTATGTCTCTCCCACCTGTTTCACATTGCCTGAGCGGATGCCTGCCGACTCTTGCCGACAGTTGCGTGATACGCTTTCCGGTTACAAACGCTTACTCATCTGTGTAACAGCACGCAAACTGGATGGTTTGTTACCCCAATTGGATGCTCTGCTGAAAGAACCTTTCCCTATGCCGGTGGTTTTGCTGAGCTTTGTCTCCGGTAAAGAGGCTGCCAAACTGGAGAACGTGGCTAGCAGTGCCGACGCCATGGTGCAGGCTCATGCTTTGAGTGACGATGGGCAGCGACATGTTGTCCACCTGCTCTATGGGGCTGCCTCTGCCGACGGACGTCTCTCTTCCGGTATCGGCACGGCCTATGCCCTGGGTGATGGCATAACGCTGAAAGCCTCCACTCAACCGGTCTTCACACCACAGGATTATGGGGTAGACCACCATCTGATGGCACAGATTGATACCATTGCTCTGGAAGGAATCCGCAAAGGGGCTTATCCCGGCTGTCAGGTGGTGGTGATGAAAGAGGGTAAGATGCTATACAGCAAAGCTTTCGGTACGTATGATGATGCCCGTCCGGTTACTCCGAACGCTGTCTACGATGTGGCCTCGCTGACCAAAACCACGGCTACTCTGCTGGCTGTAATGAAGCTCTACGATACCGGTCGTTTGAATCTGACCGACCGCTTGGGCGAGCTGTTGCCCTGGCTGAAGGGCACCGACAAGGCAGACATCACCATCCGCCAACTGCTCCTGCATGAGTCCGGTCTGCCCTCTACCATCTTCTTCTACCAGGAGGCTATCGATAAGCAGAGCTATCAAGGTTCTCTTTTCAAGGCGAAGCCTGATGCCCTGCACACTGTCCGCATAGGGGCGCAGACCTGGGCCAACCCTGCTTTCCGTTTCAAAGAGGGGTTGACCTCTCCCGTTCAGACCGACAAGCACACTCTGCAAGTGGCAGAAAACCTCTGGCTGAATGAGACGTTCAAGGCAGACTTCCGACAGAAGATTGCCACTGCCACCCTGCGCGAGAAGCGCTACCGCTACAGCTGTGTGGGCTTCATTCTTCTGCAACATGTGGTGGAGGAGCGCACCGGCATGTCGCTGGACGCCTTCCTGCAGCAGGAATTCTACGGGCCTATGGGTTTACAGTACACCGGCTACTTGCCACTCCGTCGCCTGACGAAGCAGCAAGTTGTCCCCTCCAATCGGGATGACTTCTTGCGGAAAGGTACGCTTCAAGGCTTTGTGCACGATGAGTCGGCTGCCTTCCAGGGAGGTGTCTCAGGCAATGCCGGACTCTTCTCTACGGCCGAAGAGATGGCACAAGTCTATCAGATGCTGCTCAATGGTGGTGAACTGAACGGACGCAGGTATCTGGGTGAGGAAACGTGTAGATTATTTACCACAGTCACCTCCCGCATCAGCCGTCGGGGACTGGGTTTCGATAAGCCCGATCCTGTCAATCCGGCCAAAGGTCCCTGTTCTCCTTCCACGCCGGCTGCCACCTATGGCCATACCGGCTTCACCGGAACCTGTGCCTGGGTAGACCCGGAAAACAAACTGGTTTACGTCTTCCTCAGCAACCGTCTCTATCCCGATGTGTGGAACACAAAACTGATGCGCTTGGACATCCGTCCCCGCATACAAGAGGCTGTTTATAAGGCTATTCGCAAGTCGAAGTAAAGGATTACAAAAGGCTGAAAGGACTGAAAGGAAATTAAAGACAAGAAAGGGAAATGAAAGAAATCAACTTGAAAGGATTCTTTCATTTCCCTTTCTTCATTACTCGCTCACACTCATCAGCCCATTCATAATTCATAATTCTTAATTCATAATTCA
>JAGATY010000020.1 GCA_017621035.1 Bacteroides sp.
AAAGTCTTAATGTTGCGGCCGAAAAGTTTAAAACTTCCGCCTCTTTTCATAGGATGAAGAGGGTGTCGAGGTACAACCTTGACACCCTTTTGGTTGTACGAAGCCAAATCGGAGGTCAAAACAAGGCGTTTTTCCCTTCAAATTTCGCTAGAATTTTTGTCAAGATTTCGATAACACTTTATCAGACAAGAAGATAACCCTCTTCCGCTTTAAAATTTTCCACCAACCTTACCTTTGGCCTGAAATAAGCGATTCTCAGGCGGTTCATTTATCATTTTGACAAATTGTAAATCGCAAATAATTCATCCAAACACAGAGACACGGAGGCACGGAGGTTTTAACTTTAACCTAAAACCTCTGCGTCTTCGTGTCTCTGTGTTCCCAAACCGTCCACCGTAAATTTCTATCTTTTCTTGTTTTTTTTCTCAACTTCTACTGAACAATTTAAAACCCCGGGGTGTTATTATACTGTGTTTTTCATAGTATTAGATATAAGATTGATTAAACAAGCACCGGCTTGAGACAAGTAGGTGTATCAAGAAGAGCAGAGGAGTCTGCTTGGATTGATAAGTGTTGATTGAGCATCGGTTTACCAGAGCCGATGCTTTTTTTATGTCTCTATTGAACCAATTTCAAATATTATGCCTATATTTGGCATGTGTTAATAATATCTGGTTATGATTACCGACAAACTAGAACACCTGAAAGCATACACGGCACTGCATCCGCTCTTCGGAAAAGTGCTGGAATTTGTACAAACAACCGACCTCAACATGCTGGAAAACGGCAAGCATGTGTTACAAGGAGACGAGCTTTGGTTTAATGTGGAACAGACACTTCCTAAGACCAAAGAGGAGGCTCTGCTGGAGGCTCATCGCCGTTACATCGACATTCAAATCCCCCTCACTGCCACCGAAGTCATGGGATATGCGCCCCTGGCGGAGTGCAACTCGGTAGCTTCACCCTACGACGAAGCCAAAGACATTGCCTTCTTCACCGACCCTGTCTCCACCTGGCTCACACTCCCACCCGGCCGTTTCGCCATCTTCTTCCCGCAAGATGCCCACGCCCCGGCCGTCACTCCCGAAGGAGTGAGGAAAATTGTCTTTAAAATCAAAACCCTTTAATAGAAACTTGAACAAGTTTTATTTAGAAAATCACTAAATCATCAAACATATGACACTGAATTTGATTAAGAACGATCCGTGGTTGGAACCGTACGCGGAGGCAATCAATGGACGACATCAGCATGCTGTGAACAAGGAAAAGGAGTTGACAAACAAAGGAAAGCAGACACTTGCTGACTTTGCTTCAGGCTACCTTTACTTCGGACTCCACCACACTGATAGCGGATGGACGTTCCGCGAATGGGCACCCAACGCTACCCAAATCTACTTGATTGGTGACTTCAACAACTGGCAAGAGGAGAAGAAGTATGCGCTCAAGGCCAAGAAGAATGGTTGCTGGGAGCTGCACTTGCCTGAGAAATCGATGAAACATGGCGACCTCTTCAAGATGAAAGTCTACTGGGAAGGGGGACAAGGAGAACGCATCCCGGCCTGGGCAACGCGCGTAGTTCAGGACACAACCACTAAGATATTCAGTGCACAAGTATGGGCACCGGAGGCGGAATATAAGTGGAAAAAGAAATCATTCAAACCAACTACCTCTCCCCTACTTATCTACGAGTGCCACATCGGTATGGCACAACAGGAAGAAAAGGTGGGAAGTTATCGTGAGTTTCAAGAGAAGGTGCTGCCCCGAGTTGCCAAAGGAGGCTACAACTGCATCCAAATCATGGCCATTCAGGAACATCCCTACTATGGTTCGTTTGGCTATCATGTCAGCAACTTCTTCGCAGCCTCTTCCCGCTTCGGCACGCCTGAAGAGCTTAAAGAACTAATCGACACAGCCCATCAAATGGGAATTGCCGTCATCATGGACATTGTTCACTCTCATGCCGTCAAGAACGAGATGGAGGGACTTGGCAACCTTGCCGGCGACCCATGCCAATATTTCTACTCCGGCGGTCGGCGTGAGCATCCGGCTTGGGACTCTCTCTGCTTCGACTATGGCAAGAATGAGGTTATCCACTTCCTGCTCTCCAACTGCAAGTATTGGATGGAAGAGTTCCACTTCGACGGATTCCGCTTCGATGGAGTTACTTCCATGCTCTATTACAGTCACGGACTAGGTGAAGCTTTCTGCAATTATGCCGACTACTTCAATGGTCATCAGGACGATAATGCAATCTGCTACCTCACCCTCGCTAACCGACTGATACATCAGGTAAACCCGAAGGCCATCACCATTGCGGAGGAAGTAAGCGGTATGCCGGGACTGGCAGCAAAGTATGAAGATGGAGGCTACGGCTTTGATTATCGCATGGCCATGAACATCCCCGACTATTGGATAAAGACCATTAAAGAGAAAGTGGACGAAGATTGGAAGCCCTCAAGCCTCTTCTGGGAAGTAACGAACCGTCGCAAAGATGAAAAGACCATCTCGTATGCGGAGAGCCATGACCAGGCACTGGTTGGAGACAAGACCATCATCTTCCGATTGATTGATGCCGACATGTATTGGCACTTCCAAAAAGGAGATGAGAACTACACCGTGCATAGAGGCATTGCCCTGCATAAGATGATACGACTGCTGACCGCCTCTACTATCAACGGAGGTTATCTCAACTTCATGGGTAACGAATTTGGGCATCCGGAATGGATTGACTTCCCACGCGAAGGAAACGGATGGTCGCACAAATATGCACGTCGTCAGTGGGATTTGGTGGACAATCAGAACTTGAACTTCCACTATCTGGGGGACTTTGATGCCGCCATGCTTGCTACCATCAAGAGCCAGAAGAATATTCAGAAAACACCCGTCCATGAGGTATGGCACAACGATGGAGATCAGGTGTTGGCTTACACTAGGAAAGACCTTCTGTTCGTCTTTAACTTCAGTCCTACCCAATCGTTTACAGACTACGGCTTCCTGGTTCCCAACGGTTGCTATGAAGTAGTGCTGAACACGGACAATCCGGCCTTTGGTGGCAACGGCCTGACTGACGACACCATCAAGCACTTCACTATGTTCGACCCGCTCTATAAGAAGTACAAAAAAGAGTGGCTTAAACTATACATTCCCGCTCGTACCGCCATGGTGCTCCGTCGAGTGAAGTAACCCGTCAGTGTCTCATAACACAACAAAGCGTGTAACCATCACAACCGGTTACACGCTTTGTCGTATCTAAGAACCTCTAAATTACTGACTGGTTAGTAAAAAGGGTGTGCATTCAATGGTTAGAATGCACACCCTCTTTATACTACTATGAAACTAAGAAGCTATTTTGATCTTCTTTAAAAGTTACTCTTCAGCTTCTTTGAAGTTTCTTTATTTAATCTGAGTGTTGATGTAGTTCAACATAGTTTCTGCGTTAGCTTTCAGCTTTTGATACTTGGCATTGGTAGCAATCAGCGGCATCAGCTTATCGAGATACTCTTTGGCTTCCTTAAATTCACCTTTAGCCTTCTCCACATTGTTAGCTTTGAGTGAAGCAGCACCTTGGGTATAAAGCAAACCGCCCAAAGCATTCAAGGCATTGACGTTCTCCGGCTGAATGGCAAGAGCTTGCTTGTAAGCCTCTTCAGCAGCAGCACTTTTCTTTGCCTTCTGAGCCATGATACCCTGATTTACATAATAAGTTGCATACAGTCTGGTAAGTGTAGCATTGCCCGGATTAGCTTCCAAGCCCTCTTTCAGTGTGGCAACATACTCATCGTTCTTCTTCAGGTCTTTCAAAGCACCGGCCTTGCCAATGTAGGCATTTGCCAGATTATACTTTTTCTGTACAGCGATATCAAAATACTTCAACGCTGCAGTAGGGTTCTTGATTTTGTCAGCACAAACGGCACAATTAAAGGCTATGGCCGAATCCTGTTCATTGGTTTGTGTCAAATAAGCACTCAGTTTGTCGAAAGCCAATTGATAGTTTTTCGCTTCCAGCGCTGTTTTTCCTTCGTTTACCAGTTGCGCAGGGTCGGTAGTTTGCGCAAAGAAGCTGGTTGCTGCACAACAAAGTGCAAGAGATAAAATAAACTTTTTCATATGCTTTAAATTAAAATATAAATACTGCCCCAAAGGTAAGTGGCTTCAACCTAAGAGCAAAAAGTTTTTTATTTTTTTAAGAAGTTGCTTCAACTTATTGAAGAAGTAAAGAAGAGAGCTACAAGCGACAAGCTACAAGATTTAACAAAACACCAACCACTAGTAACTAATAACCAACATAACTCATAACTCAAAATTACTCGCTGACGCTCATCTGCTTCGCAGTCATAACTCATAATTCATAATTCATAATTAATAATTCAAAACTCAAATATTTTTTCAGATTCGTTTGCATTATCCGCAAAAAGACGTACCTTTGCGCCACAATTAAGGCTGGTTCCGTAGCTCAGCTGGATAGAGCAACGCCCTTCTAAGGCGTGGGTCCTGCGTTCGAATCGCAGCGGAATCACTTAGTAAGCTTATAAATCAGGCAGTTAGAAAATCATTCTAATTGCCTTTTGTTTTTATATAGCTGAAATCCATTATACGCACAACTAAAATCAACGTCAGTTCGAGAGTGTGCATAAATCAACTTATTGATATTTTAAGCACACCCTCGAGCTGACGTTTACTGTGGTTATTATTCAATGTAAGTTCCGAAAGACATTCATAAATCAACTTCATAAAACATCGTAGTACCTTATATTACAAGCCTATTTTAATTGCGAAACTCACGTTTCTTCCACACTTGTGTGGAGCGTGCTGGACACAAGTGCGGAGTAAACGGGACACAAGTGTGGAGCACGCTCGGTACTTGTGTGGAAGAAACGCCTCTGAAGTACCTCTCAACTCCACACTTCTTAACGTCAGTTCGGTAGATGGCCTGAAAGACCTTACACCGAATTCAGGTTACCTAGTGCAGAAAAAATGCAATTTGGGCATTGACTGTAAAAAAAAGAAGTGCCTCGCTCACGCTTGAGTCAAGGCACTTACAAACAAAACAAACAAAAACGCTGCCCCATTCTTGCCCGAAGAAAGGCAGAGAGAGTTATTAAAGGTACTCTATTCCTGTTTACTGTGGCTCCACAAGACGGATGAAGCAGGCATCGGAACCAAAATTTTGATAATACCCATCAATATCATCGCCCGCAGATGTGTAATGTTCATCCGGCCAAGCCTCGCTCTTAAATGTATGGAATCCAAATGCATAGTAATTGATATCCCACGCTCTATGATTTAGCGTTCCTTTATTATCACTATCAATAGCGTGTTCATACACATAGAATGGATCATCTGTATTATTTTTATTCGGTCGATTATATGCTTCTTTACACCAATAAATCGCCCCTTGATGGCGGAATAAATCAAATAAGAAAGGACGATTTGTTCCACCTATTACATCATAAGGTCCTCCATAACGAAGAGAGCCTAAACATTCTTCCGAAAGGGCGTTATAGATAGCCAGGCGTCTTCCATAACCGGTTGCACCGATTGGGAAGAAAAGATTATGGCCGGTTCCCACATCATATATAAAGCATCCACGCATACCTAATCCTTCATCATAGTAACCATACCCATAAGCAGCATTCAAAAAACTTGCCGTTTCAGTAGCTAAATCACTGTACAGAACCCCATAGCCGACATCGAAATTCATCTCCAAATAGGCATAATCTGTAAAAGAAGCTATTTCAGCTTTCTCCAGGAAAGCCGGTTTAGGATCGGCTAACCACGGATTTGGATAAAGATGTTTGGAATGCGTAAGACCGAGTTCATTCAGCAACGCTGTATATGAACTTGGCGTATAATAAGGATACAATCTAAAAGCAGCCTCGAATTGCTCTGTATAATAATATTGGGACACTAGAGGACCTGACCAATTATCATTCGGAAGAATCTCATAAAGCTTATTATCAGTAGAACCATTCCAAGTCCATAGTTGATATGCCAAACTTCCATCCGGACTCTTCAAAGTTAATTTATTGGTTCCTAGGTTTACATTAAAGCCATAAGTCTTATTATTGCTAGACAATATAGCATCGTGTAGATTCCCGGCCTTAAACAAGGAGCCTTCATCTACCGGATGATAAACCTCTCCTCTAGCATACTCCAAATTGAAAGTATGCCATTTTGAGGGAGTATAGTTTTGGAAATATACATCGTAGTATTTTGATTGATCCTTCTTTGTAGGATTTGACGGCATAGCCATCGGGGCATATCCTTGGCGAACAAAGATGCGGTGCGTACATGTGTAGTCGTTGTAATCGATACGAATAACGCCACACCTTACTTCATTTTCGCCAATAGTCGAAGCAGGCTTATATTCAAACTTAATTTGACTTTCGGTACCGCCTTCTACAGTATGCTTACTTTTTCCATTCAAAAGAATCCAATCATCATCTCCTGATTCTACGTAAGCCCGCCAACCGCCATGAGAGACTACCGGAACAAAGTCATCGGTTCCTGTATCCGGGTCTTCCTCCATTAGTACGACATTGAAAGGCTCAGCATTGCCAGACCTGCGCCAAATACCCGTTGGATTTACCAAGCGCTTAACTTGTATAATCTTCACTGACTTTGTTCGTACCTCTCCATTCTCGAAGGTTGCCGTAAACTCCACCTCGGCAGAACGAGTATATCCTGAGAAAAGATTGTTTCCTGTATGACCGGTAGATATACCTAAATTCTTTGAACGAGTAAACAGCGGTATATAGAATATTTTACCACCATGTTTAGCTGATTCCACACGATAACTATCCGCAGAATCATATCCGGTGCTACTACCATCCGGTTTATATATTCTTTCACCTCTTGGTCTACTATCATTATTATAGTCAGAAATATTACCATTCCACAAATCCTGATTTGCTTCGTTTGCGACACTGGCACTCAAACCGGAGAAGACAGTTACCTGTCTGGGGCGTACTAAAGAGAGGAAGCCATTGTGTAAACCCTTACTATTCCCGGAGGTAGTACCTGAAGCCACTGTGTAGTAAAGAGCATCTGATGAAGTGCCCTCCAAGCTTGTTGCGTCATCCGGCCACCAATTGTTTGCAGTTATGGTTGCTTTAAGAGTTGTAACTTCACCATTCACCTTTATTGGTAAATCTAACTTTTGATCGTACAGATAAGAAATGTAATAAACATCCGGAACATACAAAGCCGGTTCTGTCTCATGGTATTCAATGTGCCAATCCACATCGTTGGCATCCCCCTTGAAGCAAAGGGTTACTTTGTAGTGGTAGTTACGCTTGGCGTTATAGTCTGTCTCTGTGTCCTGCCCTAACATAAAACGATAGGTGATTTCGCCCTCGGACACATCGGTGGTTTTGTTTACATAATAGGCCTTTACCTCAATGTAGGTTCCGTAGGTTTTGCCGTCTTTGGCCAGATAACCTTCACCATATTTCTCATAATCATCGTTTTTATCTACCGTCCATTTGGGGTGTCCGGGTCTATCTAACTGCTTATTACCATCTGCATCTTGCATTTTAGTAATGCCTTTTCCTTGTAGGTTTTCATAGAAATACAAGGCTTCCATATTTTCTGCATGGGCTTTCTCTTGAAAGATTGCTTCAGAAGAAAGTTCCTCTGCTCTCTTTACCCAATCCCATTCAGCCCCATAATAATAGTAAGGAGAACCGCTTACGATACAAGGGAGCTTGGCTATTGTATTATTATTGATATAAGTATCGTCTGCATACTTGATGGTTTCACCCTCTATCAAATCTATTTCTGCTTGATAGTTTGTTTCCTCGGTAGGTGTTGCCGGATAATCTTTCCCAAGGAAACAATTCTTAGGGAAGTCTTTAATGGTAACAGATTTGAGATAAATGTAAACGTTGTTGTTCAAGTTGGTTGCATCGTATGCCACCGTAACCTTAGATGCGGCACGTTTTATCCAGGAGTGGAGGCTCATGCCGGGTTTGTTGAGGACAACACTTTCGGGGATGTTGTTAGCCGTAGGAGCAGCTGTGCCGTCGGAATAGGTGGCGGTAAAGTAACCAAACATTTCGTTATTATCGGCTACTTCTGTTTTACTATCATTGGCATCGGCTGAGTGCCAGGTGAGGTTGATACTTTTTAGTTTATCAATGGTATTGTAGTCAGTTTGTGCATTAGCTGTCAGGTCTCCCATATTGGCTACGGCATAGATGCAGTAGGCACCGTAAGGAAGGGTGAGGTTGAATGTTGCTTTGGGGGTAGTGGTTTCTGCGGTATTGCCATTTTCAGCATCATCATTATCTCTGGCTACATTATTGCTAGTAAAAGAAGTAATATAATGTGCACTCACCAATTCTCCTCCGGCATTGTTATCCGTGGGAGGAGTATATACAAATACACAAAGGTTGTTGATGGTTTTGATGGCACCACCGGCAGAACGGGTCGTCAATCCTTCGGCAAAGGGTTGGAAGGAGATGGTGGCTTGCACGGTTGTTTCGCCCTCGGGAATGGGGCCGATGCCCGGAAAGAGTTCATCTTCTTGGCAGGCAGTCAGTGCAATGAGCATTGCCGGCAACAAGATTCCTAGTATGTATTTCACTTTGTGCATCATATTTCTTCTTTACTTAAAAGTTCGGTTCTTAAATTCCAAAGCCCGGCCGCAAGTCTACTTCCGCATAGGGGCGAAGGTCGACGGTCCAGGAGTGTGACCGTTCCTTGATTGTTACAATAACTACCACATGCGTGTTACGTGGCAACTGTTCCAATTCAGGGAAATCTGCTGTCAGTTCTGCTCCGTTGATAGTCAGTGTGGTATTATATTTGTTTTGAGTATTATCTGATTGTGTATCTTCGTATCTTCCCTCCAGTAAGTAGATGGAGGATAAAGTTTTCTCACTATTTCCACCAATAGTTTGGTTGTACGATTGACTAAAGGTATAGTAACCATTGGTTGCCTGAAGAGGTACCGTATAGTTGGTTAAATCCATTTGTCCCAATGTGTTATATTCATCACTTACAGAAGTATAACTTATCTCCCCCTGCGGAAAGAAGTATGCTTTGCTTGCCATTTTATTGATGGCGATGTTGGATAAGGTACAAGGGGATGAGCTTGCGTTCTTTATAATATAAGTAAACTTGGTTGCTACACGGGTAACATAGTATGTTTGGGTTACATCGGTAGTACCTACATATACGGTATAACGTTCATTCATGGGGATAAGTACACCAGCATCTGTATCTCCTGACCTAAGTTGGTCTGAGCCTTGGTTAACGCTGACGGTCAATGCCTCTATAGCATCTTTATTGAATGTTGTGCCTTCTGCTATTCCGTCAAAGTTATAGTTTACAATCTTCTCCAGGTTTCCGGCAGTGCCTTTCTTTTGCGCATTTTCGTTTACAATGAAGTAAATCTGTTTAGTCTCTTCTGCCACTACCTGAAATTGATAATAACCGGTTTGGGGTGTAGGGGTTGTTAGGTCGTAGTATTTGTTGTGCTCCACTATACTGCCCGGCCGGACAATGATAATGCGGAGTGTTTGTATCATTTCGCCGTCACAAGCAGGTAGCTCATAGTTGTATGCTCTAGTAGAAGCAGTACCTGCCATCTCAGCCGTTGCCACAGATAATTGCAAGTTCACCTTTACCGGCTCAGAAGGTAGTGTGTCGTCAATAGCTTCACAGCCCACCCAACAGCAGCCCATAAAGAGGAACATCAGTATATGTACGATTACTTTTTGCATTTAATCTATCAGCCTTATTTTAGTTGTATGGCAGTTATGAGATAACCCGATAAACGTTTTAAAGGATAAAGTCGGAATCGGGTTATCACATTTCTGCATTATTCAATCTCACCACCCAGTCGTTGATGACGATGCGTGTTTGCAGCCAGTGTCCGCCTTCGTCCAGGAAGAAGAGGAGTGACCATTGGCTTTCGCGGTCGAGGAACTCTTGGGCAGGCATGTCTGCATAGAGTTCGCTTTTCAGCAACAAGAGGTAGTTAATTAAAGGTATGTTCACCACATCCTCACCGGTTTGTTTGTTTTTGATGATGAGTTTGGGTGAATTGGTTTCTTTCACCAAGCGCGAAGTTGAGAACTCGGCATAGCTTACTTGTGCCTCGGTAGCATCTTCTCCCTCACCGTTGGTACCCACGGCATTGGTTCCTTGTGCCCAAGGGGTATAAGTCACTGTTCCGTTGGGAATGAGTGAGTTGTCGTGGGCAAACAAGGTATTGTCGTCGGTAATGGCAAAGGTGAAATCTTCGTCATTCAATGGAGTTTCCGCATTTACCTGCTGCAACATGATGCGAATGTTGTTGGTATTCTTCATCATGTAGAGGGTATCTTTCACATAGTCATCGCCTTGCACGGTAATGTCCACAGCCCCGTAGAAGAGGTCATGCAGACGGGTTCCTATCTCGCCCTCATCCATTGCCACCTGTCGGTCGGTATAGAGTGATGCCCTTGTGAGGGTGGGCGTTGATACGGGTGAGAAGGAGTGCTCGGCACAGGCCAATCCGCCATAAGCAACCAACCGATAGTTTCCATGCTCCAGGTCTAGCGTCATGCGATAGTTTTCGTTCGCCAGTGCCGAAGTGGTTTCGGTATGGGTGGAGAGGTAGTTCCCCTGTTGGTCGTAGACGTAGAGGGTGATGCAATCTACTTGTTTATGGAAAGCGTTGGCATACTCCATGTTATAATCATAGACGAAGCGCAAGTTCACCCCATGCGGACATGGCGGCAAGCTCTCGTAAATGTTGTCACACGAGGCAGCAGCAAGCATCATGAGTACGGCAGCCAGTGCCGCACTCATGATTGATGATATGTTGCTATGCTTCATCATTGATGAAATTGTTTTTAGAATTCAATGTTGTTAACACGAACGACCCAGGGGAGGACGCGAACAGAGAC
>JAGATY010000021.1 GCA_017621035.1 Bacteroides sp.
GTTCGGACAGATGAAATACAACATGCAGTACAAACGCTTCAGACATATATATAAGGACAAGGTCACGATGGACTTTGTCTTCTTTGCCATAGCCTTCAATATAAAGAAAATGTGTGCAAAACTGATGAAGAAGGGTATGAAGCGGACCTTTATACCCCAATCTGGGACTAATAATGTCAAAGTAACGCTGTTTGAGTCCACTAACGGACATTTTGGGAACGGCAGACTCAAAATCGCGGCATGACCATAGAAAGGAAGAACGATGAAATAAAAAGAGGGCGCGCCGATTTTTGACACGCCCTCTGATTGTTCATTGCTGTTTGGATGTGTCAGAACTCCACTTTCGGTGCTACATCGGCACCCTCTTGAGCCTCGAAATAGGGACGACGGTCGAATCCGAAGAGGCCTGCAAGCAGGTTCTTGGGGAAGCGTCGGATGCCGGTGTTATAGTTTTTGGCGGCATCGTTGAACTCCTTGCGTGCCACAGTGATGCGGTTTTCGGTACCTTCCAGTTGGGCTTGCAACTCCAGGAACTGCTGGTTTGCCTTCAGGTCGGGATAGTTCTCGGTCAGGGCAAGCAGCTTACCCAGCGCACTGGTCACGGCTCCTTGTGCTTTCTGATACTCGGCCAGCTTCTCAGGAGTGAGGCCTTCGGCGTTGACTGTCAGCTGCGTAGCTTTGCTTCTGGCGGCAATCACGCCCTCCAGCGTCTCCTTTTCGTGAGCGGCATAGCCCTTCACGGTGCTGACCAGGTTGGGGATGAGGTCGGCACGACGTTGGTATTGTGTCTCCACATTGCTCCACTTGTTGTCCACACCTTCTTCCATGCCTACCAGGCTGTTGTAACCACTGATGCCCCAAATGACGATGATTGCGGCCAGCGCAATCCAGATGATTGTTGATTTCTTCATAACTCTTTATCGTTTTAATAAATAATGCTTGTTCAATAAAATATCACTTTCTGCTCTTATAATAACTGATCACTCATAACTAATCACTCCCTCAGAACCTGCTTCCTGCCCCTCCACCGCCGGACATTCCGCCTCCGAAACTGCCACCGGAAAAGCCTCCGCCGCCACCTGAGAAGCCTCCACCACCGAACAGAATGGTGCCTCCGCCACCACGGCCACGGTAATTTTCGTCGTAAGTGTTCTGCCGGCGAACCACTACATGACCACACTGTTGGCAGATGTATGTGACATCTTCAGCCTTGATGCCTCCACGACGGTAGACAAGTTGGCTGCTGATGCGCTGTAACTGATGCTTTCCGCAGCGGGGGCATTTGCTGGCATTGCGTGCTGCAAGCCAACAAATGAGGCAACCCACCAGGATAAAGCCGACGAAGACAAGCGCAAGAATGAGGGTATCATCCTCCTCCGAAGTGGGCGTGTCGTTCTCCATGGTGCTGTCCAGACGACCGACAACCGCTTTCACTCCTGCCCACATACCGGCATCCCAGTTGTTTTCGCGCAGGTACGGAATCATGTCTTGCACCTGAATACGCTTGCAAATGGCATCGGGAAGCACTCCTTCCAGGCCATATCCGGTGACAAATTGGATGCAGCGTTGGTCGGTGACAAGCAAAATGACCAGTCCGTTGTCCTTCTCTCGCTTGCCTACGCCCCACGCATTGAACAGGGTGTGAGCCATGTCGAAACAGCTTTCTTCGCCAATGCTGTTTACAACGATGGGAACGACTTCGATGCCTGTAGCTTGTTCCAGCAGGTATAGACGGCGGTCGATGCTGTCTTGTACGACGGGAGAGATGATGTCGTCGGGGTTACAGAGATAGCGTCGGGCATCTTGTAAGTGCACCTTCGGAATGTTTTCGTGGGTATAAATCTGCTGTGCTACGACCGGTGAAAGGGCTAAGCAGAGCATCAGGAATAGCGTAATGGTCTGTTTCATTGCATGAAAGATTGGAATTGAGTGTGACAATAGATGCTGATGAAGTTATCGGCTTCCGTAGGCTGCGTCTGTTTGGAAATCCAATAAGAAGTTGGGTTCCTGGGGATAGAAATGCTTGTTGATGAAGCTTTCTACCCGCTCAGTGTACTTCTCAGGGTTAGTTTTGTAGGCTTTGGCATGGCCTGCACCATTGACGAGGTAACGCTCCGATTCCAGTAAACAGTTCTTCTCCAGCTGGTAAAGCATGCGGGTTGGCACGTAATTGTCGTCGGTGCCATGTATCAGCATCACCGGTAATATGGTATTACTAATGCCTTCGATGGCAGATGCCTGCTTAAAGTCCCACCCATATTCCCATTTGCAGAGGGCATTGGCGATGTGAAGAAGGGGGAATGCCGGCAGTGAAAATTGCTCTTTCAGCTGGTGTGCAAACTCATCCCACACCGTGGTATAGGCACAATCGGCCACAATGGCTTTTACATAAGGCAGCTGGTAGAAGTCATAACCTATCTCTCCGGCAGCCATCAGTGTGGTGGCACCTCCCATGGATACGCCATGTATTACCATCTTAACCGGCTTGTCGCCTCCAAACAACTCTTCTGCCTCTTGTGCCCATTGCAGTACATCGAGGCGGTCTTTCCATCCCATACGTATGGCTTCTCCTTCACTCAGTCCGTGTGCATAGAGGTCGGGCATCAGCACATTGAAGCCCAAAACTTTATTATAAAGGTGTGCGATGTGCAGCATGCTGACGGCATTGTCGGTATAACCGTGCACCAAAACAGCGGTGTTGCCGGTAGGAACCTCTGCCGGAATGGTGTATGCGTGGAGGCGAGTACCCTCCTTGTTTTCAATGTAGAGGTCACCCATTCGGCCTGATTGCAGCAATGAGTCGGTCCACTCCACCAGGAAAGGATAATCTTGAAAAGCTTTCAGAAAGGATTGCTCCACGTTTCGACTCTCTTTCAGTGCTTCCGGTTTGAGGGAGTAGTCAAGAAGGTATTGTCCTCCAAACAGCAATAAAAAGCAGATGAGGAGGGCAAAAATGGAACTTCGTATAAGAATCTTTTTGCTCATGGGGTGGATAAAGTGTTATCTCTGCCAGATTTCCCAACCGGCGAAAGCCTGAAGAAGCAACATCTCGAGGCCGTTCTTCACGGTGGCACCGTACTTCTTGCCTTGTTTCATGAAGCAAGTCTCATCGGGATTGTAAAGCAGATCGTACAACAAATGGTCGGAGGTGAGACACTTGTAAGGTATATCGGGACACGCATCAACCTTGGGGTACATGCCAAGAGGGGTGGTGTTGACAATGACGGTGTGCTCACTGATTACCTCCGGAGTCAACTCTTGGTAGGTGAGAGTGTCCGTATTTCTCTTCTCTCGTGACACAAAGCGGACGGTGAGACCAAGTTTCTCCAGCCCTCGGTGTACAGCTTTGGAGGCTCCACCCGTACCTAAAATCAGAGCTTTGGTATGATGAGGCTGCAGTAAAGGCTCGATGGACTGGGTGAAACCGATGATGTCGGAGTTGTATCCTACCAGTTTGACTTTGCCTTTAGCGTTACGTATGACTTTGACAACGTTGACTGCACCGATTTTCTCTGCGTCTTTGTCCAGCTCATCAAGGTAAGGAATGACTTGCTGCTTGTAGGGAATGGTGACGTTTAGTCCGCGTAGGGTAGGGTTATCTTCGATTACTGTCTTGAACTCTTCGATGGAAGGAATCTCAAAGTTAAGGTATTCGGCATCGATTTGTTCGGCCGCAAACTTCTCATTAAAGTATCCCTTGGAGAAAGAGTGCCCTAAGGGGAATCCAATTAGTCCGTATTTATCCATGTGTTGAGGGTTGCAAAATACAAATGTCGAGTGGTTACTGGCGGGCTATGAGTTACGAATCGTGTGTGACTGCATGATGCAATCGTCGACGGTTTGTAACTCACAGTCTGTCGGTCAAAGGAGTATAATCTCTTAGTCAGAAAGTCATTGACATGCTTTCAGATAGTCGTTGACGTTCTTTTCAATGCGGGCTGATATGTCTTCAGTTGTTTCACGAACAAACTTCTCTCCGGTAATGTGCTCGTATAACTCGATATATCGTTCGCTGATGTTGGTCACAATTTCGTCGGTCATTTCAGGCACTTGTTGTCCCTCTTTGCCTTGGAAACCGTTCTCCATCAGCCACTCACGTACAAACTCTTTACTCAATTGTTTCTGAGGTTCGCCCTTGAGGAAGCGTTCTTCGTACCCTTCACTGTAGAAGTAACGACTACTGTCCGGGGTATGAATCTCATCCATCAGGTAGATTTGTCCGTTGTGTTTGCCAAACTCATACTTAGTGTCTACCAAGATAAGTCCCCTTTCGGCGGCAATTTCTGTACCACGTTTAAACAGTTCGAGGGTATATTTCTCCAACAAAGCGTACTCTTCAGGGGTAGCCAGTCCCTTAGCAAGTATTTCTTCTTTGCTGATATCCTGGTCATGTTCTCCGATTTCTGCCTTGGTTGTAGGTGTAATGATTGGTTCCGGGAACTTCTGATTCTCCTTCATTCCTTCGGGAAGATGCACACCACATATCTCACGCACACCGCTCTTGTAGGCACGCCATGCCGATCCACACAGGTATCCACGTACAATCATCTCTACAGGAAAGCCTTCACACATTACTCCGATGGTCACCATTGGGTCAGGAGTAGCCAGTTTCCAGTTAGGGCAGATGTCGGTTGTAGCATCCAAAAACTTGGAAGCAATCTGGTTCAGCATCTGACCTTTAAAGGGTATGCCTTTGGGTAAGATTACGTCGAAGGCTGAGATACGGTCTGTTGCAACCATAATCAGTTTGTCACCCATGTTATACACATCACGAACTTTACCGTGATAAACTCCTACCTGTCCGGGGAAGTTGTACTCTGTTGCAGTCAATGCTTTGTTCATAAGTTTATGCTTTAGTTTATATTAAATTTACTTGGATGAGCGAAGGAGCTTCTGTTCTTTCTCGTACTTCTCATAAGCATCCACTATTTGAGTGACAAGCTTATGCCGAACGATGTCCTTCTTGTTCAGTTCAATGAAGCTGATTCCTTTCACTCCTTTCAGTATCTTCAGAGCCTGAATCAGGCCTGAGGTTTGTGATAAGGGCAAGTCAATCTGCGTCATGTCGCCGGTTACAATCATTTTCGTATTGGTTCCCATACGGGTCAAGAACATCTTGATTTGTGCCGAAGTGGTATTCTGTGCTTCATCCAGAATGACCACAGCGTCGTTCAACGTACGACCACGCATAAAGGCAAGGGGAGCTATCTGTATGATGTTCAGCTCCATATACTCTTTCAACTTGGCGGCAGGAACCATATCTTGCAGGGCGTCATACAGAGGTTGCAGATATGGATCTATCTTCTCCTTCATGTCACCGGGCAGAAAGCCGAGTTTTTCTCCTGCTTCCACTGCCGGACGACTTAGTATGATCTTCTTGATTTCTTTGTTCTTAAGGGCACGTACTGCCAGTGCTATGGCTGTATAGGTCTTACCCGAACCGGCCGGACCTATGGCAAAAACCATGTCGTTTCTATGGAAAGCCTCTACTAATTTCTGCTGATTGTCGCTGCGAGGAATGATGGGTTTGCCGGTTACGCTGAATACGATAACCTCTCCGTTCTTCTCTGCCTGCGGTTTGTTGCCCTTGATGATGTCGATGATAACCTCTTCTTTCAGCGAATTGTACTCCACGCAGTACTTCTCAAGTTTGATGATATTCTCTTCAAAGGCGCACATCTCCTCCTCGTCACCCAGCACTTTGATGATATTACCGCGCGCCACAATGCGTAACTTGGGGTACAGTGCTTTTATTAACTGCATGTTGGCATTGTTCACGCCATAGAAGATGACGGGATCAATGTCTTCCAGAACAATCACTTTCTCTATCATTCGCTTCTTATAAAAAGTAGTTTCAGGGTTTTAAGAAGTTGCTTTGATTTTATTTAAAAAATGGTCTTTCTGCTTCTTTGAAGTTTCTTTTCGGTCTCTTTTTCTCCTCTTCTTCGTTACATAGCCCGCTATGCTCCTCAGAAGAGAATAAAAACATCCTCGAAAAGATTCCTTAAAAGAATGCAGAAATAAAATCGAAGCTACTTCTAAGAAGTTGCAAAGTTAGTGAAAGGTTCGGATTGTTATGCGGAAACGGATTGCTTTTTTTACTCTTTCGGTAGGAACTTTTTCTTCATCCATTGGTAAGTGAGCTGTTGCTTCAGGTAGGGACGAAGTTTGTCTGCCTGACTTTTCTCCATATAATCGGGGGTAGTGAGGATGAAGTGGAGGCTGTTTTCATGGGCACTCAGTTCCGCTTTCAGCAGGGTGATGTCGGCCTGTCTGCGGCTCTCTTGGTAGGGAGAGGTGGCTACCGTATCGGACGGGACATGCAGAAAATCCTCTACTGTAGGCAACTCGGAAAGATACTTTTGCGCATTCAGTTCCTGCCAGTCGGTGGAATAGAAGCGGATGTGACTGTCGCAAGCCGGTGCACAAGCAGTACTTATCACACAAATCACCTGCTTCTTCTTGCTCACCGGAAGTAACTTCATCTGCCATGTACTCTGAGGGGTAGACTGAAGAAGTATGTAACTCTCTGTCAATACCTTCATCTCCGACTTGCTTCCCAAGCGATTGGTTACTTCTGCCTTCATCTTGTTTTCCAGGAAATCGATACAATCGGCTCGGCTTACAGCGCTAAGCAGTGATAGTGAGTCGGGCATCTCCAGGAAACAGGTTTTGGCGTCTTGTGCCGAAGAAGTTACTGCACAACCCGGCAGGAACAGTAACGAAAGTAGCAGTGAAGATATTCTATTCATAATCATTTCTTTTATCAATATACTGTTGAACAGAGGAGAGGCATTTCTTGAGCCGGTCTCACACCGCTCTGTCTATTTGGTTCCCAAATATAAGAAGAACATTCCAATCAACACTAAAACCAGGTCGATGGCTTTACTTTTTAAATTCTTTTCACGGAAAAAGAGTGCCCCGCAGGCAAACGATACCACCACACTGCCCCTCCGAATCATGGAAACCACACTGATGAGCGAATCTTCATAACTCAGCGCGTAGAAGTAAGCAAAGTCTGCAGCACAGAGGAATAGGGATATCAGCACGATGCTCCAGCGCCATCGGAAAGGGGTACTGCCTTTTCGTTGCGGATACCAAAGCAACAAAAGGATGGGACACATGATGATGAGCTGATACAGATTGTACCACGATTGCACCAGCATTGGGCTGAGCTCTCGCATCAGGTACTTGTCATACAGTCCGCTAATGGCTCCCATTACAGCTGCCATCACGAGCAGAACAATCCAACGGTTGTGCCTGAAGTCGATGCCTTCACGTTTGCCGGACCTGCTCAGTAGAAACAGGGAGACGATTGCCAACGTCACTCCCACCCACTGATAGAGGTTCAGACGCTCACCAAACAGTAACATTGCTCCCAGTAACACCATCACCGGACGTGTGGCATTGATGGGACCGACCAGAGTAAGTGGCAGATGTTTCATGGCAAAGTACCCCAGAATCCAAGACGAGAGTACGATGAAAGCCTTTAGTACAATCCATCGGTGCTCCTCCCAACCCGCCACGGGCATCTCAAACAGGGTGCCGGAAAGCACATCGGGAGCAGTTATCGACAGCAGAATGAAGGGTAGAAACACCAAGCTGCAGAACACCGTATTGAGGAACAGTACCGGCAGTACGGCATTCCCCTTGAGCGACTGCTTCTTGCAGGTGTCGTAGAAACCCAGTAAGGCAGCCGAAAGAAAAGCAAGTAATAACCACATGAGGCAGAACCGTTATCTGTTTTATACACCTTATATATATATGTCCTCCGGATATTCAACCCCCACCAAGAACAACGCCTCTCCGGGAACAGAGGTACCTGCACGGCAGCGATCTTTCTGCTCGATGACCTTCCGGAATCCGTCGATGGAGAGCTTTCCGCGACCCACCTCCAGCAACGTGCCCACAATGGCGCGTACCATGTTGCGGAGGAAGCGGTCGGCTTCGATGGTGAAGACCCACGTTTCCGCATCCACCTGCGTCCATTGTGCGTGTCTGATACGGCAGTTGTTGGTTTTTACGTCGGTATGAAGCTTGCTGAAGCTGGTGAAATCGCTGTACTCAAACAACGTCTCTGCTGCACGGTTCATGGCCTCGAAGTCCGGCTTCTGAAACAGTCGGCAGCGGTATTGCCGGTTGAAAGGCGACTTGGCTGTGGTGACGAAGTACTGATAACGACGTGCCGTGGCGCTGAAACGAGCATGCGCATCGGGCCTGACCGGCCGCAAGTAGTAGACCGAAATGTCCGGCGGCAGCAACCTATTCAGCTTGTCTGCCATAAACGTACAGTCCAGCAGCTCCGTGTGGTCGAAGTGTGCCACCATCATTCGGGCATGCACACCGGCATCGGTACGTCCCGCGCCTACCACCTCAACCTTGCGTCGCAGTAATGTGGACAACGCCTGTTGCAGGCACTCTTGCACGCTGATGCCGTTTGGTTGCACCTGCCAGCCGTGGTAAGCCGCGCCGTCATAGGCCATGAAGATAAAATAACGATACGTCGATTCCATCACAAAACTAATTTTCGTGCAAAGGTACAAAAAGTTGGGTTACCTCCAATCTTCCGCTTCTCCGTCTGCCCATTCTAGCTTCTTTGTTTTCTCATCTCTGCTTCTTTGCCTACTCATCCTACATCAAATTACCTTTCATGAAAACAAGTAAGCCTTTTAATTGAAAGAAGAAAGCCTTTCTTTTAGTATAAGAAAGCCTTTCTTCTTTTTATCAGTCGTTATATGACCTGGGAACACTCCTGGAGTGGGTGCAGATGAGTGGTGATTTCATCCGGCATGAGGAGGGAATGTGTCTGACTTATGGAGGGGAGGAGGAGGAAACCGGACACAAAAAAGCCTACCATTACCGGAGCAATAGCAGGCTTATATATGAGTAAGGTGTTGTTCTGAGTTTACTTTTCCAACAGTTCTTTGAGGAATGCGTCCAGCTCTTCATCCAGGCCTTTCAGCAGCTCGTTGCTCAGCAGGAGGGTGTCATCATCCATCAGGAGTAGTTCTGAGATGGTTTCTTTCTCCTCATCGACCAGTACAAAGGAGTAGGGCTTGAGGATGGTGAGGGCATCGAAGGCGGCTTCGTCTTTCAGCTTTTCCAGCAGGGTGCTGAGGATTTGCTCGGCTTCGGAATAGAAATGCTCGTCGTCTGCGTTCTCCCACTCTTCGATGTGGGCGGTTGCCAGTTCGTTATCTTCATCGTCGTAGATGGCCAAGAGACCGGACTTGGCATCCGGTTGCAAATGGATGTCGGTAACGGCAGAACCGTTGCTATCGTTGCTGAACTTGCTGATTGCTTCTCTGATGGCCTGTTCAATGAGGCGGATGGAAGATTGATTGAGTTTCATATTCTATTGCATTCTTTTAGAGCGCTCAAAGATAAGGAAAAATATTGGTAGCCAATGAAAATAGTAGGAAAAACTCTTAGTTCCCCTCTGTGAAGCGGCTCATTTGGGCTTTCAGGCGGGGCAGTTGTGTCTTTCGTTGTTCTAATTCTGCCTTGTATCGGTGCGTCAGCAGGGAGTAGGAGAGGGTGTTGCCCAGTCTGACGTCTTGCTCGGCGGTGCGTTTGTCTACCTCTTTGGCCAGCTGTTCGGCTCGAATGATCCACTCGAGTGAGGCTTCTATGTTGTCCAGCATCTCATGCCCCAGGGCCAGATTGTAGGCTGCCCAGAGTCTCTTCTTGGGTTTCTTCTCGCTGTTGTAGAGCTGTTCCCAGAGGGTGATGGCCTTTTCCCACTCTTCTTCTCTGACATAGTGGTAGGCATCGCGCATGGTGGTGGAGCCGTTGGTGAAGATGACGCGGTTGCTTTTTCGCCATGTGGGGAGCAGTTGCTTGACGGGAAGCGTACCGGCAAAGTCGGATGCCTCTTTTACCATGTCGGCATCATTGATGAGTCCTTCCAGTACTCTGCTGCCATCGTAGGTCATCTGGTCCCAATCGATACTGTCGTTGCAGGTCAGTGTTGTCATGGCAGTCCGTCTGCCGGGCAGATATACTTTGATGGTGGGGTAGACTGATGCGGTTACCAGTCCCTGGAATCCTGCCCTCCAGTAGTAAATCACTTGGCGGGTGGATTTTACTAACACGTTTTCGATGGATATCAAGAAGTCCACATCCAATGCTTCGGTCAGCTCCTCCACTTCGGTTTGTGTGAGGGCTGATTCCCGCAGTATGGTGTCTTGGTAGCGAAGGGCTGAGTCGCAGATTACCACTTCGTCGAAGAAATTCTCGTCCGCAATTGTCTCGGCTAAGGCTTCTGCAGCGTAAATAGCATTTCCGTGGTGGAACTTTACCGTCCGCTCGCCACCTCCTTTAAAACGCTCGTGCCGCTCACTGATTAGGGCACTGTCGGCATTTACAAAGGGCATATTGTTTACAATGGCTACTCTTCTGAGGGCTGAAGGAAAGCTGATTTCGGCCGGAAGCATGTAGTCGATGGAGAGCTGCTCAGCATTGAAACAGCCGGTAAGTAGCATCAGCAGGCCTCCCAGTATGTATTTACAATATCGATTTCTCATGTTTATCTCTGTTAGACGGCAAAAATACACTTTTACTACTGATAAACAAAAGAATCTCTCTCCAAAATAAAGATTGCTTACTTTTTGACATGAAAACGGGAGGAATAACACCACAAAACCTTGCCGCCTGCTGCTTTCTGAGCAAACACAGACGCTGAGTAGGGAGGTGACAGAAACTGAAACCAAGTCTGGCTGAGGCACAAACGGGACAGATAAGGAGCAGAATCGGGAGAACGGCAAAAAAAGAAAGAGGATACATCAGCATCCTGACGCATCCTCTTTCAATCTTAAAAAACAAAAATCTACAATATGTTACATGTTTTTGCCGTGGCAATGCTTGAACTTCTTGCCGCTACCGCAGGGACAGGGGTCATTACGTCCTACCGTCTTCTCGGCACGCATCGGTTCCCGACGTGGCTGCTCTCGGGTATCACGTGCAGCTGCTGCCTGCTGATTCGGGTCATTCAAGTCGGCCTTTTGCTCACGATACTTGCTCATGTCTTGACGTTGTTCGGGAGCTGCCTGGCGCACTTCTACTCTGCGTTGTGGCTGCTGTGCGGCTTGTTGCTGTGCTTCGGCAGGGGCTTCCTGTACCGGAATCTGTCCACGCATCAGGATGGCAATGGTTTGGTTGTTGATCTTTTCAACCATGGCATCGAACAGATTTACAGACTCTAACTTGTAAATCAACAACGGGTCTTTCTGTTCGTAGCTGGCGTTCTGTACCGAATGTTTCAACTCATCCAGTTCGCGCAGGTTTTCTTTCCATGCTTCGTCAATCACGTGCAGCAGAATGCTCTTCTCGAAAGCCTTAACAACCTCTTTACACTCACTCTCATAAGCTGCCTTCAGGTTGCAGGAGATGTTGTACACACGCTTGCCGTCTGTGATAGGAATCAGAATATTCTCGTACATATGGCCTTGTGTCTCATACACTTGTTTGATAACCGGATAGGCTATCTGTGCCATGCGTTCTGTCTTGCGCTTGAAGCTTTCCATGGCTGCTTCGAAGGTCTTCTCTGCCAGTTCCTCGCCTTTGGCGTCTCTGAACTCAGCTTCAGTGAAGGGTACTTCCATAGCCAGAGTCTGCAATGTATCCATCTTGCAGTTCTCATAATCGGGAGCAGATACGGCGGCAGCACTTCTGTCCCACACCATGTTTACGATGTCCATACCGATACGTTCACCCATCAAGGCGTGGCGACGCTTGGTGTAGATGACGGTACGCTGCTTGTTCATCACGTCGTCATACTCCAACAGACGCTTACGGATACCGAAGTTGTTCTCTTCTACCTTCTTCTGTGCGCGTTCGATAGACTTGGAAATCATGCTGTGCTCAATCATCTCTCCCTCTTTAAAGCCAAGTCTGTCCATAACGCTGGCGATTCTGTCTGAGGAGAAGAGACGCATCAAGTCGTCTTCCAATGAGACAAAGAATACAGAAGAACCCGGGTCTCCCTGACGTCCGGCACGACCACGAAGCTGACGGTCTACACGGCGGCTCTCGTGACGCTCGGTACCAATGATAGCCAAACCACCGGCAGCCTTCACTTCTGGACTCAGCTTGATGTCGGTACCACGACCTGCCATGTTGGTAGCAATGGTAACAGTACTGCTCTGTCCGGCCAGTGCAACGATGTCTGCCTCCTTTTGGTGTAACTTGGCATTCAATACATTATGAGGAATCTTACGCATGGTAAGCATCTTACTCAGCATCTCTGAGATTTCTACAGAGGTAGTACCCACCAGTACAGGACGACCGGCTTCTACCATCTTCTCAATCTCTTCAATCACCGCTTTGTACTTCTCGCGTTTTGTCTTATAGACGCGGTCGTTCATGTCATTGCGGGCAATGGGGCGGTTGGTAGGAATCACTACCACATCCAGCTTGTAGATGTCCCAGAACTCACCGGCTTCTGTCTCAGCCGTACCGGTCATACCAGACAACTTATGATACATGCGGAAGTAGTTCTGCAGGGTAATGGTGGCAAAGGTTTGTGTGGCAGCCTCAATCTTCACACCCTCTTTGGCCTCTACTGCCTGATGCAGACCATCACTCCAGCGGCGACCCTCCATAATACGTCCTGTCTGCTCGTCTACAATCTTCACCTGTCCGTCCAAGATTACATAATCTGTATCCTTTTCAAACATGGTGTATGCTTTCAGCAACTGATTGATGGTATGTACGCGCTCACTCTTGATGGCATAGTTGGTCATCAGGGCATCTTTCTTCTCCAGACGCTGCTCATCGGTCAGGCCTTTCTCATTTTCCAGTTCAGAAAGCTGTGCAGCAATGTCGGGCAGCACGAAGAATGTGGGGTCGGAAGAGTTACCACTAATCAAATCAGTACCCTTGTCGGTCAGGTCTGCACTCTTCATCTTCTCGTCGATGACAAAGTAGAGCGGCTCGGTAACCTCGGGCATACGTTTGTTGTTCTGCTCCATGTAAATCTCCTCAGTCTTCAGCATGCCGGCCTTAATTCCCGGTTCACTCAAGAACTTGATGAGGGCTTTGTTCTTCGGCATACACTTATGACTGCGGTAGAGGGCAAGGAAACCTTCGTTAACCTCATTCTTATCTTCCGACGCAATCAAACGCTTAGCATCTGCCAGATACTGTGTAGCCAGTTTGCGTTGAGCTTCTACCAGTCTCTCAACTTGCGGCTTCAGCTGCTCAAACAACTGGTCGTCTCCTTTGGCTACGGGGCCTGAAATAATCAGCGGTGTACGGGCATCGTCAATCAATACCGAGTCTACCTCATCCACAATGGCATAGTTGTGCTTGCGTTGTACCAAGTCTTTGGGACTGATGGCCATATTGTCGCGCAGGTAGTCGAAACCAAACTCATTGTTGGTACCGAAAGTAATATCTGCCAAATAAGCCTTTCTGCGGGCTTCAGAGTTAGGCTGATGCTTGTCGATGCAGTCTACACTTAAGCCGTGGAACATATAAAGCGGTCCCATCCACTCAGAGTCACGCTTGGAGAGGTAGTCGTTCACGGTAACCACATGCACACCGTTTCCTGTCAATGCGTTCAGGAACACGGGCAGTGTAGCCACCAACGTTTTACCTTCACCGGTTGCCATTTCGGCAATCTTACCTTTGTGCAGTACCACACCACCAAACAGCTGCACATCGTAGTGCACCATGTTCCAGGTCATCTCGTTACCACCTGCCTGCCAATGGTTCTGATAGATGGCTTTGTCACCCTCAATGCGTACAAAGTCCTTGCAGGTAGCCAGGTAGCGGTCAAAGTCGGTAGCAGTCACTACAATCTCCTCATTCTCAGAGAAGCGGCGAGCTGTATCTTTTACAATGGCAAAGGCTGTCGGCAATACCTCGTCCAACGCCTTTTCGTAGATGTCCAGTATCTCTTTCTCTATCTTGTCTATTTGATTGAACAGCTCCTCGCGTTTCTCCAGTTCTGTCTCTTCAACGCGGGCTTTCAATTCTTCTACTTTGGCTCGTTGTTCGGTAGCAGAGCTGCGGATGTAGGCTTTCAATTCTTCTGTTTTGGCGCGGAGGCCGTCATTATCCAACTTGGCTACTTCCGGATAGGCTGCTTTGACCTTGTTTACCCACGGCTGTATCTCTTTCATGTCGCGGGAGGACTTGTTGCCGAAAAGCGAGCTTAAAAATTCATTAAATCCCATTCTATATTGTTTTTAATTATTGCTGATTTGAAAAATTTCGCGCAAAGTTACTGATTTTGCAGCAGATAAAATAATATACATGCCATTATTTCGCGATACCCATCTTTCTCTATAGGGTAGAGAACACGTGCCGGAATACCTGCAGAGGGGGAATGTTTATCGCAAATCCAGAGCGGTTGCTGCACAGCCATTGGGGGCGCGTATGTGCATGATGCCGGACAAGGTGGGTGCGACGCACTCCATGCTGACCGGTGTACGCACAACGGTAGGGCGTATTCCGGAACCTAACAAGATGAGGGGGGCGGGAATATGTGCCGAGCGTACAATGCGGTTGTCGCTACTGTTCTCGTGTACAATAGTCCAACCGGGAAGTATATTGATGAGCAGGTCACCCGAACGCTTGGGGTGAAAACTCTTTCTGACAAGTTCTTTCTGCGGCGACCACGAGCCGATTAGCAGGTCGTTGGCATAGTGTACCTCGGCCACACCGCTGAACTGAGCCAGAAATTCTGCCGACTTTTGCTGAATCTCTGCCAGGCTTAACTGCTTCCGCTCAATCAGTTTGTGGTTGAGGTAGATGTGCCGGTTGTAGCTGGCTTCTACATATTGCCCCTCTCCGTAGCTGGCCATCAGGAACATGTTCAGCAACGTGGTGCAGCGGTTCATGTGGAACTCTCCACCCGGTATGCGGTATAACTCCTGGTCCGGCTTCTCAGGATCTGTATATCCCGTGGAGGCAATGCAGAGCAACGTGTTCTCCAACCCGACTTTCAGTTCCAGCAGTTCCAGTAGTGAGGCGATGCTTTTGTCTAACCGTACATAGGCGTCTTGCACCTCCATGGCACACTCTTGAGTGCCCATGTGGTTATAGTTGCCGGCATAATAGGTCAGTGAAAGCAGGTCTGTGACCTCATCTTGCCCGATGGTGCTTTTGCTTAGCAACTCTCCTACCAGCCTGTTAATCTCTTCATTGATGAAGGGAGTGGTAATCAGCCGGCGATATTTGTTGGTCTTGTCGCTGTCGGGTTTGTGCTTGAATGGCTCTGTACGTCCCTCCGGTAGGAAAGTGTAGCTGCTTACCGGCAGGCTGGGTGTCCAAATCATCTCCTTGATGCGGAAGTCGGGAGATTGTCGCTCGTTGTACTGACTGAGCCACCAGGGAAACTCTTGATAGTAGGTAGTGCTACACCATTTTCCGGTGTACTCATTCAGCCAGAAAGCACCGTTTCCCGCATGTCCGGCGCCAATGAGGGCGGCATCGCGGAAAGGAGCCACGGCATAGACAATGCCCTTGTTGCGAGTGGCAATCTTAAGCTCGTCGGCAAAGGTAGAGGTGAGCAAGGCTGCGGGTGAACTGCTCTCGTGTGTATAGTTCCCCATAAAAGCGGGGTCGTCCATGCTGTTGACCGGACGCAGTGTCTCTCGGCTCAACCAATTTTCTGCGATGATGCCGTTGATGGAGGGAGTGGTACCCGTGTAGAGAGTAGCTATGGCGGAAGAACGATCCGTACCACAGAAGGGATACTCTGCTTGGGTGTAGACTTTGCCCTCACGCATCAGTCGCTTGAACCCCTTTTCGCTATAGAGGGATGAAAAAGCTTCCATGTAGTCTGTGCGCAACTGGTCGATAGTCAGTGTCACTACCAACTTGGGGGAGCCGGGTTGCGGTTGTGCCTGCAAACCGGTAAATGTCAGTGCCAGAATGGAAGTTATCAGTCCTTTTCTCATGAGGGTCGTTTATACGTGATAATAAGATTGTTTAAGCTTCGTGCCCACAAACAAAGCGTCAAAGGTAACACTGTCAGCGGAAATCTCTGAGGAATTACGCTCCAAAACAGTATAAAAAACGTTAAAACAATAAGATTCAGCATTAGGTAGCGGCTTCTTTGACCCCGTTTGAGCCGTTTTACCACCCAGGGCAGACAGAATAGGTGCAGCGGATGGAATACCAGCAACAGGTAGTTTTGTCCCACGGCCGGATGTTGGGAAAAGAGTGCCAAGAAAGCTAAAATGCAACCGGCCAGCCCTGCTGCGGTCAGCAGAAGGAGGTCAACGCCCCAAAGCATTCTTCTGCTGCGGATGCCATAGATGGTGCATCCCAGGGTGAGGATGAGTAGCAACAGAGCTGCTTGCAGTGGAGTGAATGTTTTGCCATCGGGAAGGACGGAGGGTGGGGTGACCAACTCTTCGGATGCTCCCGCCAATGGGCGTGTATTTCCTTGATTGTCAATAATCTCAGCCTTACTGAAAAACTCTTCCACACAGAATGGTACGAACATCATCTGTCGGCGGCTGATGGGCTTGTCTGCCTCTACCCCAAGGCAGAGGTCTACCCCAAAGCGTGACCACGGATTGTTGCTGTTGTACTGATGCAACATGCTCCGGAAAGTGTTTCCGGTATTCAGGCTCGTCATGTCGTCGGCATAGCGAAGCTCTCCGGACACGGCACGCTCTACCTGGTCGCGTGGTCGGGTGGCACAATTGTCGTAAAAGAAGTTATAACGATAGGTACGGTTGGCGGGCAGATAATTCTCCTCCAACTGAGCCACCAGCCTCTCTTTCTCCTCTTGAGTCAGGTTCAATACCTGTTGTCGCACCTCTCTGCCGGCATAATAGTAAGCTGCGGCAAAGTGACTGAACTTACTCTTGCCGAGCAGGTAATCTGTCTCCCCTAACGTGAAACGCCAGATGAAATTGGGCGCATCGAAATCAAACACACCATAGTTGTAGACCACGTCGGTACCCCGCGTAAAGTTCTCGCAACGGATGGCTGTGTGCCCATAGAGAGAATAAACCTCTTGGCCGGCACCGCAGGTCAACAGACTGAGGCGTATGGAATCATTCCCCAGAAGCTGTGTCGGCAACAGACTGCAGAACAATAATATATATATAAGGTGTAAATTCATTCTTTTCATGCGGCAAAGATAGCCTTTTCTCACTGTAATCTGCTTCTGTTGGCAGAACAAAATTGTCAGAGACCCGAAAACGCTCCCTATCCTCTCCCTACCTTCTCCATTATACCTTCACTACCTATTTGATATTGCTTCGATATATATTCGATAAAGTGTTGATATTTCAGGTAGATAGCATAGGGAAATCGAAGCAATACCAAATGGATAACGGGGGTGGTACGGTTTCGGTACCTCGAAATAATGCTTGCGGTATGCTAGCGAAAGGTGAATTAGGATTATCGGGATTTATTTTTGTACCTTTGCGGCAATTATCAAAAGTGTACAGTGAATCTGATTATAGACATAGGGAATACGGTTGCCAAAGTGGCGGCTTTTTGCGGGGATGAACTGCAAGAAGTGGTCTATACTTCCAATCAGACGTTGGAGGATTTGGAAGCTTTTGTCCGGAAATATACCTTCGAACAGGCCATTGTGGCCACGGTGGTGGATTTGTCGGCTGAGGCTTCGAAGGTGTTGGAACGTCTCTCCATTCCTCTCCTCTGCCTGGACAGAAGTACTCCGCTGCCAATTGAGAATCTCTATGAAACCCCACACACGTTGGGTTATGACCGCATCGCGGCTGTAGTCGGTGCGCAAGCCTCTTCTCCGGAACGGGATTTGCTGGTGATTGATGCCGGAACCTGTATCACTTATGAGTTTCTGGATGCTGCCGGTCGCTACCACGGTGGAAACATCTCGCCCGGCATGCAGATGCGTTTCACGGCTCTTCACCGCCAGACAGCCCGCCTGCCGCTGGTGGCTCCGGAGGGACGTCTGCCTGAGATGGGGAAGGATACCGAGACGGCTATTCGTGCAGGGGTACTTCTGGGCTTGAAGTATGAAATTCAGGGGTATATAGAGGCGATGAAATATAAATATCCTCAACTTTTGGTTTTTTTAACGGGCGGGACTGATTTTTCTTTTGATACCAATTTAAAAAGTATCATCTTTGCAGACAGATTTTTAGTGTTGAAAGGATTGAATAGAATTTTAAACTATAATAATGATAAAGCATAAGCAGACACTTTTGTTACTCTTGCTCACCATGTTTGCCGGAGTAGCAAGCGCCCAAAATAATACAAACTCCCCTTATACACGTTATGGATATGGCCAGTTGGCTGATCCCGGTTCCGCTAACAGTAAGGCAATGGGCGGGGTAGCATATGGTCTTCGGGACAAAAATCATGTAAACTTTGCCAATCCGGCAGCATATACAGCAGTAGATTCGCTGACTTTTATCTTTGATGGAGGCGTATCGCTGCAGAATACTAACTTCAGTAACGGGACTTTGAAGCAGAATGCCAAGAACTCTAGCTTCGACTATGTGACCATGATGTTCCGGGCATCGAAGTGGGCGGCTGTCAGCTTGGGCGTTATACCCTATTCAAATGTAGGTTATAACGTGGGTAAGACCACTGAGGCAACAGACAATGTACCGGAAAACGTACTGACCTACTCGGGAGAAGGCGGTTTGCATCAGGTTTATTTGGGAGCAGGATTTAAAATTATTAAAAATCTTTCTCTGGGAGCAAATATTTCATACCTTTGGGGTGATATTGATAGAGTACTGACGGAAAACTTTACTTCAGATACTCAGTTCTATAACTTTGTGAAGTCGACAAATGTCTCAGTCAAGAGCTATAAGCTGGACTTTGGTGCGCAATATACCTTGGAATTTGCCAAGAAACATGCGCTGACATTGGGAGCTGTATTCTCTCCGGGACACGACTTGAGCAATGTGTCGACGGTTTATACACAGTTGGGTAACACGACAGATGGCTATACTACTTCTACCAAAGATACGGTTGTAGCTTGCAGCATACCTACCACTTGGGGATTTGGAGCCACTTATGTGTACGACAACCGTTTGACTGTGGGGTTGGATGCAATGTTCCAGAATTGGGCTGATGCTTCCTATATGGGTGATTCAGAGGCGCTTTGCAAGCGTGGCAGAATCTCACTCGGTGCAGAATATATGCACAACCCTATGGCAAGAAACTATTTAGGACACGTGAAGTACCGTTTGGGAGCTTTCTATTCCAGACCGTACTATAAGATAGACGGAGAGCGTGCGGCTGACGAATTCGGTATTACTGCCGGCTTGGGATTGCCGATTCCGCGTACTCGTTCTATAGTAAGTTTGAGCGCACAGTATGTACAGACACAGGGAAAGAAGGAGTCATTCTTGGATGAGAAGACATTCCGCGTGTGTGTAGGAATCACGTTTAATGAGCGTTGGTTCTTTAAACGCAAGGTACAATAAGGAGAGAATTGAAATATTGATTGTAATAATAACTAATAAATTTGAATACGATGAGAATTAAGACGCTTGTGGCTGCAGTGCTCCTTTCTAGTGGAGTATCTGGCGTTTATGCCCAGACAGACAAATGTAACACTAACAGCAGTATCTCTCACGAGGCTGTAAAGGCAAGAAACTACAAGGATGCTTACGAACCTTGTATGGCAGTATTGAAAGATTGCCCGACATTGAAGTTCTACACCTACACAGATGCAGAGAAAATCTTGGAGGCTTTCTTGGGTGAGATTAAAGATCGTAACAGCGCAGATTATCAGAAGTATTTTACTGAGTTGATGGATATGTTCGATCAGAGAATTAAGTATCTTCCTGAACTGAACAAGAAATTGAAGCCTACTCAGCAACGTTCTGCTACTGCCGAGTTGGGTTCTAAGGCTGTTGCTTACTTGCAGTTTGCCCCGAAGGCTGACTTGAATCAGGCTTATGCTTGGTTGAAGGAGTCTGTTGACGCAGAGAAGGGTGAGTCTAAGGGTGAAGTGTTGAACGCCTTTATGGATGTAACCATGAAGAAGGTACAAGCTGACAAGGCTCATACTGAGGCATTCTTCCAAGACTATCTGAATGCTACAAAGTACATTGAAGAGGCTATTGCAGCTGCTACTAAGCCCAATGTGAAGAACTATTTGGAGGCTTTGAAGGGTAACTTCGTAGCTATGTTTATCAATAGTGGTGTTGCTGACTGTGAGTCTTTGCAAAACATCTATGGCCCTCAGGTAGAAGAGAATAAGGCTGACTCTACTTTCTTGAAGAAGGCTATCTCTGTATTGAAGATGATGAAGTGTACTGAAAGCGAGGCATACTTCAAGGCTTCTGACTATATGTACCGCATTGACCCGACTGCTGATGCAGCTGTAGGTGTGGCTATGATGCAATATAAGAAAGGTAACTATGTGGATGCTGTTAAGTACTTCGACGAGGCTCTGACCATGGAAACTGACGATGCTAAGAAGGCTGAGATTGCTTACGCTGCTGCAGGTTCTCTGTTGGCTGTGAAGAAATATGCTCAGGCTAAGAGCTACTGCCAAAAGGCTATCAGCTTCAACGATAAGTTTGCTCAGGCTTACATTCTGTTGGCTCAGGCATATGGTTCTAATCCTAACTGGAGTGATGAAGCTGCCTTGAACAAGTGTACTTATTTTGTAGTTCTTGATAAGCTGGCTAAGGCTAAGTCTGTTGACCCCTCTGTAGCTGAGCAAGTGGATGAACTGATGGCTACTTACCGTCGTCACACTCCGGAAGCTAAAGATTTGTTCATGTTGGGTATCAAGTCTGGCGACCGTGTTACTGTAGGTGGTTGGATTGGTGAATCTACAACAGTTAGATAACAATGTTGCTGCAACATACAGACTGCGGCTTAAAAAATAAGAGCATAACCATTGTCCAAGTGGCAGTGGTTATGCTTATTTTATGTGCATCTTGTTCCGGAAAGAAGAAAGAGTTGGGCGAGGCTATCACAGAACGTGACTCCATGGCGGTGATGACCACACGGGGTGTCACGACTTTGGTGTCCGATTCCGGTATCACCCGCTACCGCATTAAGGCAGAAGAATGGCAGGTTTTTGACCGAAAGAAGCCACCCTATTGGGCTTTTGAAAAGGGTATCTATCTGGAGAAATTTGACTCTTTGCTGAATGTAGATGCCAGTATTGAGGCAGATACAGCCTACTACTATAACAAACAAGAGTTGTGGAAGCTGGTGGGAAATGTCGAGATTGAGAATTTGAAGGGAGAAAGGTTTAATACAGAACTGCTCTACTGGGATCAGAAGAAACAGAAGGTCTACTCGGATAAGTTTATCCGGATAGAGCAACCCGACAGGATTATTACCGGCAGAGGATTTGAGTCTAACCAACAGATGACGGTCTACACGATACATAAGCCGGAGGGAATCTTCTATGTAGAGGATGAGGCAGCCTCGGCTACCCCCTCAGACTCATTGGCTACCACTAATCAGGAGTAAGCACTTATGGATATTATTGTCTATGTCTTAATCACGATGGCTTTCTCTGCATTCTTTTCAGGAATGGAGATTGCTTTTGTGTCGCTGGATAAGTTGCGTTACGAGATGGAGAAGAAGCCGGGGGTTACCACGACAATCTTGTCCTACTTCTTGCGCAATCCGAATAACTTCATTTCTACCATGCTGGTTGGAAACAACATAGCACTGGTAATCTACGGTATCTTTATGGCGCAGATTATAGAGGGGCAACTGCTGGCAGGAATCATAACTAATGATTTCTTGCTGGTACTGGTGCAGACCATTATATCCACGTTGATTATTTTGGTTACCGGTGAGTTTCTTCCTAAGACGCTGTTTAAGATAGATCCAAATCTGATGTTGCGGATTTTTGCCTTGCCGTTGTTCATCTGCTATGTGGTGCTATTCCCCATTTCCAAGTTAGCTTCCGGACTGTCTGCCATCTTCCTACGGTTGTTTGGTATGAAGCTGAATAAGGATGCCTCTGCAAAGGCTTTCGGAAAGGTGGACTTGGACTATTTCGTGCAGACGAGTATAGAGAATGCGGATAATGAGGAGGAACTGGATACAGAGGTGAAGTTTTTTCAGAATGCACTGGACTTTTCCACCATCAAGATACGTGACTGCATTGTGCCCCGCACCGAGGTGGTGGCAGTGGATGTGACGACTCCTTTGGAAGATTTGAAAAATCTTTTTGTGGAATCGGGTATCTCTAAGATTATAGTCTACGAAGGGAATATTGACAACGTGGTAGGATATATTCACTCTTCTGAGATGTTTCGTAATCCGACAGACTGGAGGAGCAATGTTAAAGATGTGCCAATCGTTCCGGAAACAATGGCGGCACATAAGCTGATGCAGTTATTCATGCAGCAGAAGCGTACCATTGCTGTGGTGGTGGATGAGTTTGGCGGTACGGCAGGAATTGTCTCTATGGAGGATTTGGTGGAAGAAATCTTTGGGGATATTGAAGATGAACATGACAATACATCATATGTATGCAAGCGGTTAAGTGAAAATGAATATGTTTTGTCTGCCCGTCTGGAGATAGAAAAGGTAAATGAAAACTTTGATTTAGAACTGCCGGAGTCGGATGAATATTTGACGGTTGGCGGACTGATTTTGAATGTTTACCAGAGTTTCCCGAAGCTGCATGAAGTGGTAACAATCGGGAAGTATCAGTTCAAAATAATTAAGGTTGCATCTACAAAAATTGAGCTGGTACGTTTGAAAGTACTTGAATAATGCCGCTTAAATGCATTTTTTTTGGAAATAAGTAGAAGCGTATTTACATTTTTTGTATCTTCGTGCGCTAAAAATAAAACGTAGGTTTAGAAAGTAAATAATAAACAATAAAACATAGTAACTAAAATGGCAACATTACAAAACATTCGGTCTAAGGGACCCTTATTAGTGATTGTTATTGGTTTGGCGCTGTTTGCCTTTATTGCAGGCGATGCCTGGAAGGTTCTCCAGCCGCACCAATCACAGGATGTTGGTGAGGTAAATGGTGAAACACTCTCGGCACAAGAGTATCAAGCTTTGGTTGAAGAGTACACAGAAGTAGTGAAGTTTACCAGTGGTACATCCTCATTGAATGAAGAGCAAAATAACCAAATCAAAGATGAAGTGTGGAAGGCTTATGTTAACAATAAGTTGATTGAAGCAGAAGCTGCAAAAATTGGCTTGACTGTGTCTAAGGCAGAGATTCAGGCAATTATTGATGCAGGCGTACATCCGTTGTTGCAACAGACTCCTTTCCGCAATCCGCAAACCGGAGCATTTGACAAGGATATGTTGAAGAAGTTCTTGGTGGACTATGCAAAGATGGCTAATGCACCCATGTCTTCTCAATATGCAGAATACTATCAATCTCTGTATAAGTTCTGGTCTTTCGTTGAAAAGACTTTGCTGCAGAGTCGTTTGCAAGAGAAGTATCAGGCATTGATTACCAAGTCACTCTTGTCAAATCCGGTAGAAGCAAAAGAGGCTTTTGAGGATCGTGTTAATCAAGCTGATTTGATGTTGGCTGCTGTTCCTTATTCTTCAGTAGTAGACTCTTCTATCACTGTAACTGATGCAGATTTGAAGGCTGCCTATGAAAAGAAGAAAGATCAGTTTAAGCAATATGCAGAAGCTCGTAACATCAAGTTTATCGATGTGCAAGTTACTGCCAGTGCAGAAGATAAGGCTGCTCTGCAGAAAGAAATGGAAGAGTTTACAGCTCAGTTGGCTGCCGAACCTACAGACTATACAGCATTTGTTCGTTCTACAGGTTCTGCTGCTCCCTATGTAGATTTGTTCTATACTACCAAAACTTTGCCCGCTGATGTTGTAGCTCGTCTGGACTCTGTAGCAGTGGGTGGCGTGTTTGGTCCTTACTATAATGCTGCTGATAACACTTTGAACTCTTTCAAGAAGTTGGCAAAGGCAACGATGGCTGACTCTGTAGAGTATCGTGCTATCCAAGTTGTTGCAGAAAATGCTGAAAAGACTAAGACATTGGCCGACAGCATCTACAAGGCAATCAAGGGTGGTGCCAAGTTTGAAGAGTTGGCTAAGAAGTATGGTCAGACCGGTGAACCGGTATGGATTTCTTCAGCCAATTATGAAGGTGCTCAGATTGATGGTGACAACTTGAAGTACATTGAGACTGTAACCTCTCTGCCGTTGAACGAGTTGAAGAACTTGGAACTGGGTCAGGCAAACATTATCATGCAGGTGACTAACAAGAAGGCTACTACTCCTAAGTATAAGGTTGCAGTGGTTAAGCGTCCGGTTGAGTTTAGCAAAGAGACTTATAATAAGGCATACAATGAGTTCAGTCAGTTTATTGCAACCAATAATACATTGGAAAAATTGACTGCTAACGCTGAAGATGCCGGTTATCGTTTACTGGATAAGTATGAACTGTACAGCTCTGAGCATGGAATCGGTGGCGTAAGTGGCACTAAGGATGCTTTGCGTTGGGCATTTGATGCAAAGGCCGGAGAAGTTTCTGGTCTCTATGAGTGTGGCGAGAGTGACCGTATGATGGTTGTTGCTGTATCTAGCATCATTCCTGAAGGTTACCGTCCTTTCTCTTGGGTAAAGGAACAATTGCGTTACGAAGTGTTGCGTGATAAGAAGGCAGAGAAGATTATGGCAGACATGAAGGCTGCCGGTGCCAAGACTTTTGCACAGTATAAGGATTTGAATCATGCGGTTAGCGACTCTGTAAAGCACGTTACTTTTGCAGCTCCTGCTTATGTTCCTGCTTTGCGTACCAGCGAACCTTTGGTTAGTGCCTTTGCTTCAGTAGCTGAACTGAATAAGTTGAGCGCTCCGATTAAGGGTAATGGTGGTGTGTTTGTACTGCAAGCTTATGCAAAGGAGAAGACAAACGACACCTATGACCAAGCATCAGAAGAGGCTACATTGGAAAATATGTATGCACGTATGGCATCACAAACGCTTAGTGATCTTTACCTGAAAGCAGCTGTAAAAGACAATCGTTATCTCTTCTTCTAATGAGAGATAACCGTTTGAATCTTACTTAGGAAAAGGAAAACTGGTTTTTATTCGTTATACGTTGGAGGGGTCGTCCGGTTTATCTCGGGCGGCTCCTTTTTTGTGGATTGCAACTTTATTCATACCTTTGCAATCCTAATTGATAAGACTTGCTTATGCAGAAACAATCTCTTTTGGGTTTGACCCTGTCGGAATTGCAGCAGGTGGTAAAGAATCTGGGAATGCCCGGGTTTACTGCCAAGCAGATAGCTTCATGGCTTTATGGGAAACGAATAACTTCCATTGATGAGATGACCAATCTCTCTTTGCGCCATAGAGAGTTGTTGAAAGAGTCTTATGTCATTGGTGCTGAACCTCCGGTTGATGCCATGCGCTCTGTTGATGGTACAGTGAAATACCTTTATAGAATTGGTGAAAATCATTTTGTGGAGGCGGTATATATTCCGGAAGAAGATCGTGCTACGTTATGTGTATCTTCTCAGGTGGGTTGTAAGATGAACTGTAAGTTTTGTATGACCGGTAAGCAGGGATTCACGGCAAACCTAACAGCATCCCAGATTATCAATCAGATAAATTCACTTCCTGAGCGTGACAACCTCACCAATGTGGTAATGATGGGGATGGGAGAGCCCTTGGATAACCTGAATGAGGTGTTGAAAGCCTTGGAAATCATGACCTCTGCTTATGGGTATGGCTGGAGCCCCAAACGTGTTACCCTCTCTACGGTCGGATTGCGGAAAGGTTTGCAACGCTTTATCGAAGAGTCTGATTGTCATTTGGCCATCAGTTTGCACTCACCTATACCTCAACAACGACGTGAGTTGATGCCGGCAGAGAAAGCTTTCTCAATCACAGAAATCGTGGATTTGTTAAGAAACTATGATTTTAGCAAGCAGCGTAGACTTTCTTTTGAATATATTGTTTTTAAAGGTGTAAATGATTCATTGCTTTATGCAAAAGAGTTGTTGAAACTGCTTCGGGGTGTAGATTGCCGGATTAACCTGATTCGGTTTCACGCAATCCCGAATGTTGATTTGGAAGGGGTGAGCATGGAAGAGATGATAAAGTTGAGAGATTACCTGACTTCTCATGGCTTGTTTACCACCATCAGAGCATCTCGCGGCGAAGATATTTATGCGGCCTGCGGAATGCTTTCTACAGCTAAACAAGAGGCAGAAAGTAATATTTAATATTTATTATAGCTGTCAAGAGTTGTTTTATTACTTTTAATTCGTAAGTTTGCGGAAAATAAAATAATTGCGATATGAAAAAGCATTTGTATTTCTTTAGTATGCTTCTTATGGTAGCACTTCTTTCCGGTTGTGAGAGCAAAGGAAAGAAGGGTGTGTTCACTCCGACTTCAAGCGGTCGTGCGTATGAAATTCTTGTAGTAGTTCCCCAAGGAGTGTGGGAACGTCCGGCCGGTAGAGCCTTGTATGATGTGTTGGACACCGATGTGCCCGGTCTTCCACAGTCGGAGCGCTCTTTCCGTATTATGTTTACCTCTCCGGAGAATTATGACGGTGCTCTGAAGATTGTCCGCAATATCATTATCGTTGATATTGACAAAAACCGTTACACTCAGCCTAAGTTCAGATATGCAAAGGATGTCTATGCCGCTCCCCAATCTATATTAACTATCCAGGCTCCTGATGAGTCCTCTTTTAAAGAGTTTGTTACCGAGAACAGACAAGCAATTATAGACTTCTTTACCCATGCAGAAATGAATCGTCAGATTGCTGTGCTAAAGGATAAGCATAGTGATTATGTAGAGACAAAGGTAAAGAGCATGTTCGATTGCGATGTTTGGGTTCCGGGCGATTTGGCTTCAACCAAGCAAGGGGAAGATTTCTTCTGGGCAGGAACCAATGCGGCAACCGGAGACCAGAATTTTGTCATCTACTCATTCCCTTACACTGATAATAATACTTTTACCAAGGAGTACTTTGTACACAAGCGTGACTCTGTGATGAAAGCTAACATTCCTGGCGCTAAACCAGGCATGTATATGGCTACTGATTCTTTAATGACAGATGTCCGTAACATAAGTGTGCTGGGTGAATATGCGTTGGAGGCTCGTGGCTTGTGGCGCATAAAGGGCGATTTCATGGGTGGCCCGTTTGTCTCTCATATGCGTCTGGACAGAGCAAACCGCCGCATTATTGTATCTGAAATATTTATTTACTCTCCGGATAAATTGAAACGCAATCTGGTGCGTCAGATGGAGGCATCATTGTACACGTTGAAGTTACCCGGTACAAAAACAGAAAAAGTAGAAATTGCCACAGAATCCGTTTCAGACGAAACACAAAACAGCAAATAAAATGGAAGATAATAAAATCAGAATAGGTATAACCCAAGGAGATATAAATGGGGTGGGCTATGAAGTCATCTTGAAGACTTTCGCCGACCCTCTGATGCTGGAACTTTGTACTCCCATTGTGTATGGCTCTCCAAAGGTTGCAGCCTATCATCGCAAAGCTTTTGATTTACCAACCAATTTCAGTATCATCAACTCGGCCTCGGAGGCAGGAGATAATAAACTCTATATTGTGAATTGTGCCGATGATGAGATAAAAGTTGAGTTCTCAAAGGCAACAGAAGAGGCCGGTAAAGCAGCATTCTGTGCATTAGAGAAAGCGGTGGAGGAGTATAAAGAGGGACTGATTGACGTAATCGTTACAGCTCCAATTAACAAGCATACCATTCAATCAGAGGAGTTTGCCTTCCCCGGTCATACAGAATATATTGAGCAGAAGTTGGGCGATGGCGAGAAAGCTTTGATGATACTGATGCGCAATGATTTGCGGGTTGCTTTGGTGACAGGACATCTGCCGGTTAACAAAGTATCTTCTGCCATTACCAAAGAGGCTATCCAAGAGAAGTTGGCTATCTTCAACCGTTCTCTGAAGTTAGATTTCGGTATTGCTGCACCCCGTATTGCCGTATTGGCTTTGAATCCCCATGCCGGTGATGAAGGCTTGTTGGGAGATGAAGAACAGAACATCATCATTCCCGCAATGAAAGAGATGATAGACAAGGGCATTATCTGTTATGGCCCTTATCCTGCCGATGGTTTCATGGGTTCCAATAATTATACCCATTTTGATGGTATCTTGGCTATGTACCACGACCAGGGACTAGCACCGTTTAAGGCGTTGGCTATGGACGAAGGTGTCAACTTTACGGCCGGTTTGCCCGTGGTACGTACCTCTCCGGCGCATGGAACAGCTTATGATATAGCCGGAAAGGGTATTGCTTCAGAAGACTCTTTCCGCCAGGCTGTCTATGTAGCGATAGATGTTTATCGGAACAGACAATCGGAACAGATGCTGCATGCCAATCCCTTGCGTAGACAGTATTACGAGAAACGTGACGACAGCGATAAACTTAAACTGGATAGTGTAGAAGAGGAGCTGTAGAATGACAAAGGCGGAAGTACAACAAGTAAAGCTTCGTTTTGGTATTATAGGAAATAATGAGGCGCTCTTGCGTGGCATAGATATAGCCATGCAGGTGGCGCCTACTGATTTATCTGTACTGATTACCGGAGAAAGCGGTGTCGGTAAAGAGAGTTTCCCGCAAATCATCCACCAGTACAGTCGGCGCAAGCATGGGCAGTATATAGCGGTGAACTGTGGTGCTATTCCGGAAGGAACCATCGACTCAGAATTGTTTGGTCACGAGAAGGGAGCCTTTACCGGTGCAATCGGTGAACGTAAGGGCTACTTTGGTGAAGCAGATGGTGGTACCATTTTTTTGGATGAAGTTGGTGAACTTCCTTTGTCTACCCAGGCTCGCTTATTGCGTGTGCTCGAGTCCGGTGAGTTTATCAAGGTAGGTTCTTCCAAAGTAGAAAAGACCGACGTCCGGATTGTGGCAGCCACCAATGTTAATCTGCTTCAAGCCATTGCCGACGGTCGTTTCCGAGAAGATCTTTACTACCGCCTGAATACGGTGCCGATTCAGATTCCCCCTCTGCGTGAGCGTGGAGAAGATGTAGTCCTGTTGTTCCGCAAATTTGCTTCAGACTTTGCCGAGAAATATCGTATGCCTGCCATCCAGCTGACTGAGGAGGCCAAACAACTACTGATGGCTTACCCTTGGCCGGGCAATGTGCGTCAGCTTAAAAACATCACCGAACAGGTATCTATTATTGAGACCAATCGGGAAATTACCCCCTCCATCTTGAAGATTTACTTGCCCGAACAGGTTAACAGACAGCATCTGCCTGCACTGTTTGGCGTGAAAGAGGGGAAGAGTTTTGAAAGCGAGCGGGAAATTCTTTATCAGGTGTTGTTTGATATGCGTAAAGATGTTACAGAACTGAAGAAACTGGTACACGACATCATGAGCGAGAGGGGAACAACTGCTGCCCAGGTGGTAACCACTCCCTATTATACAACACCCTCTCCTGCTATCGTCACTTCACCGGTCTCTCCCGATGTGCCTACCATCATCCATCCCTCCATTAAACCGGCTGCTCCGATGGACGATGACATTCAAGACACAGAAGAGTATGTGGAAGAAACTTTGTCGTTGGATGAGGTAGAGAAAGAGATGATTCGCAAGGCTTTGGACAAACACCACGGCAAGCGTAAGGCAGCCGCACAAGATTTAAATATTTCAGAAAGAACATTATACCGAAAAATAAAAGAATATGGTTTGGATTAAGAAAGTTGTCTGCCTACTGTTACTGATGGCTGCTTTGGCTCTGCTGCAAGGTTGTAAAATCTCTATGGGGTTGGCTCCAATCACTTCCATTGATTATACAAAGGTGAAAACCATCTCTATTGCCGATTTCCAGAACCGAGCAGAGTATGTCTATGCTCCCTTGGCAACCGAGTTCAACCAGAAACTGAAGGATATGTTTATTCAGCAGACCCGCTTGTCGCTGGTCAACTCCGGGGGTGACTTGGAGATTGACGGTGAGATTACCGGCTACAACCAATACAACGAGGCGGTAGATGCCAGCGGTTACTCATCCAAAGTGAAGCTGACACTCACGGTAAAGGTGCGCTATGTAAACAATACCAATCACGAAGAAGATTTCGACCAGCAATTCTCTGCCTTCCAGACCTATGACTCTTCTCAACTACTGACAGATGTTCAGGACCAGCTGATTACGCTGATGGTTAAGGATATTGCCGAACAAATCTATAACGCAACGGTGGCAAACTGGTAAGCTATGAACCCTTCTTCATTACAACAGTGGATTCAGCATCCCGAGCTTCTGAATCGGGAAACCTTGTACGAGTTGCGTACCTTGGTGGCACGTTACCCCTATTTCCAGTCTCTTCGCCTGCTTTATCTGAAGAATCTCTACCTGCTACATGACGCAGATTTCGGGGCAGAATTGCGAAACTCAGTACTTTATGTCTCCGACAGACGTATGCTTTTTTACCTGATTGAGGGAGGAAAGTATGTCTTGGAGGCTAAGAAAACAACCCTTTCTAACATAGCCAATGCTGCACAAGAGCCGGATGTCGACCGTACTCTCTCCCTGATTGACGCTTTTCTCTCTACTGTTCCCGAGGAGCAGACCTCTCCCCACATGCCTTTGGACTACAGCATGGATTACACTGCCTACCTGATGAGTGAGGAGTACCGGACGGAAACAGCCTCCTCTGATACCTCCTCTACCGAGACAGATGTGCCCAAACTGAGAGGGCAGGAGCTGATTGACGGCTTCATTGAACGGGCAGAAACAGCAGAAGTGGGTGAATCGCAGGCAGAAGAAACTGTCAAGATTGAAGAAAATACTTTGGAAGAAGAGGAAGAGGAACCTGCAGAAGCAAGCCCAGCTTCTGAACCGACAGGAGAAGACTTGGATAATACCTATTTCACAGAAACATTGGCTAAAATCTATGTCAAACAGCAACGATATGAGAAAGCGCTTGAAATTATCAAGAAATTAAGTTTGAATTATCCAAAAAAAAATGCTTACTTTGCAGACCAAATAAGATTCTTAGAGAAATTGATTATTAACGCTAAAGCAAAATAACGAAAAATGTACTTATTATTGATTATTTTAATGTTGATTGCATCGGTATTGATGTGCTTCATTGTACTGATTCAAAACTCTAAAGGTGGCGGTTTGGCTTCAGGTTTCGCTTCATCAAATCAGATTATGGGTGTACGCAAAACAACAGACTTCTTGGAGAAGGCTACTTGGTCATTGGCTGCTGCTATGGTAGTATTCAGCGTGGTTGCTGCTTACACTTTGCCTACTACAGTAGAAAAAGAAGGTAACATCATTCTCGAACAGGCACAGAAGGAAGAGGCAACCAATCCTTATAACATGCCGCTCGGTACATCGGCTCCGCAGGCTGAAACTCCTGCTGCCCCCGCTGCTCCGCAGGCTGAATAATATCGGGAATGCTCCTTGGAGGATAAATATGAAAGGGGAGATAGGCGACGTTACCCCTTTTACAGAACACGGATTATACGGTTGAAACTCGGACAAGATGAAAACTTTCCGGGATTTCCCCGTGTAGTCCGTGTTTGGTTTATTCCCATTCTCTTTCACTTTTGAATTTTCAATCTTATTTTAACCCTAGTTTCGCAGGCGCGATGCCGGCAAGAAACGGAAGCTACTTCTCCCCACACCGGAATGAGCTTGCGAGGCTAAAACATCTACTATCATAATGGTTTCTACAGACAAACTTCAACAGACGTTGCGCGATTCAGCTGCCATGCGTTGGACCGCCTTGTTGCTATTGGCTTCGGCCATGTTCTTCAGTTACATTTTCATGGATATTCTTTCCCCTATCAAGGACCTGATGCAGTCTACCCGTGGTTGGGACTCTACTGCTTTCGGTACCATGCAGGGTTCGGAAACCTTCCTGAATGTGTTTGTGTTCTTCCTCATCTTTGCCGGTATCATTCTCGACAAGATGGGTGTACGCTTTACTGCCGTACTCTCGGGTGTGGTAATGCTGATTGGTGCCACCATTAACTGGTATGCTGTTACAGAGGGCTTTATGGGCAGCAGCTTGGAAGCCTGGTTTACCAACAACCTCAATTACATTCCCGGTTTCGACGAGCTGGGCATCTCACCCTTCTATCAAGGCATGCCTGCTTCTGCCAAGTTTGCAGCCGTGGGCTTCATGATTTTTGGTTGTGGCGTTGAGATGGCGGGCATCACCGTCAGCCGTGGTATTGTGAAGTGGTTCAAAGGACGCGAAATGGCTTTGGCCATGGGCTCTGAAATGGCACTGGCACGTCTGGGTGTAGCCACTTGTATGATATTCTCACCCGTGTTTGCTAAGTTGGGTGGCGACATTGATGTTTCTCGCTCAGTAGCCTTCGGTGTGATTCTTTTGCTCATTGCTCTGATTATGTTCATTGTTTACTTCTTCATGGATAAGAAGTTGGATGCACAGACCGGTGAGGCAGAAGAGAAAGATGACCCCTTCAAGATTTCCGACCTGGGCACCATTCTTACCAGCAGCGGCTTCTGGTTGGTGGCTTTGCTCTGTGTGCTCTACTACTCGGCCATCTTCCCCTTCCAGAAGTATGCCGTAAACATGTTGCAATGTAACCTTACCTTTACCGAAGTATCTCCCGACTCCTTCTGGGCAACCAATACAGTGACCATCATTCAGTACATCATCATGCTGGTTGTGGCTGCTGCAGCCTTTGCCAGCAACTTCTCTAAGCAGAAGAGCATGAAGAACGGATTGTTGGTTGTGGCCGTTGCTGCACTGGTTGTCTTCTGCTACATGGGTTACATGCGTCAGAGTGCCGAAACCGTCTTTGCCGTATTCCCGCTGTTGGCGGTGGGCATCACTCCTATCCTGGGTAACTATGTAGACCACAAGGGTAAGGCAGCTTCTATGCTTATCCTCGGTTCGTTGCTTCTTATTGCTTGCCACCTGACGTTTGCCTTCGTGCTTCCCCTCTTCAAGGGCAATGCAGTGGGCGGTATCATTGTGGCCTACCTTACTATTCTGGTGTTGGGTTCCAGTTTCTCTTTGGTACCGGCATCGTTGTGGCCCAGTGTTCCCAAGCTGGTAGATGCTAAGATTATCGGTAGTGCTTACGCCCTCATCTTCTGGATTCAAAACATCGGTCTCTGGCTCTTCCCCTTGCTCATCGGTAAAGTGCTCGACAAGACCAATCCCGACCTGGTAGCCGGCTTGCAGAACGGAACCATCACTCCCGAGCAGGCAGCCGTCTCCTACGACTACACGGCACCTCTCGTCATGCTCGCCTCTTTGGGTGTGGCAGCCCTGGTGCTCGGCTTCATCCTGAAAGCAGTAGACAAGAAGAAAGGTTTGGGACTGGAAGAACCGAATATAAAGTAAGTTGACGAGTTAACAAGTTGACGAGTTGACAAGGAGGGTGAAAAGGAAGTGGTAAACTTGCCTCCCTTGTCCACTCGTTAACTTGTCTACTCGTCTCCTTGTCAACTAAAATAATGAAAGTAAACCTCCTACAAGCCATCCCTATACGGGCATCGCATGTGCAGACCGCTTACGAGGCGGACTGTGCCGTGCTTCTCTATCCCCGCTTCAAACGGGCCTGGATGCAACGCTTCCTCCTCCCCAAAGGCATGTCTCCTTACATACGTGTTCGCCTGGAACAACACGGCACGGCAGTTTGGAACCTGATAGACGGTCGTCGCACCGTAGCAGACATCATCAACCTGTTTACCGCCCAGACCGCTGAAGCAGACTACCCCTCCCGCATCGCCACCTACCTGATGCAGTTACAGAAAGATGGCTTCATCCGTCTTTTAGGAAGTGATATTTCTAAGCTTGAGGGCTAACGCGAAGTGAGCGTTGCTTGTGGCGACGGAGCCTTTCAACTCCCCGAGGGCGCTTAGGCAGTGCAAGGGCATAAAGGAATGGTAACTGAAGTCCCCCTCATAGAGGGGGTGGCACGCAGTGACGGGGGAGGTGTACCGGCACAAAGTAAAGTAAACTTTCTTAAGAGTTCAACTTTATTTGCTTATGCTCATCAGCTTCGCAGTCAACTATCATCTTTCATCTTTTAACTACTTCAACCTCCCCCGTCACGTTGTGCCACCCCCTCGTAGAGGGGGACTTCAGCAACTTCTGTTTACACTTACTATCCCTCCCTTCCCACATCGTAAATCGTCAAGTCATAAACTATAAATCATCAAGTTATAATCCAAAGAACATAAAAACTTGTTTCTCCCTTGTACAAGATGCCGACTTGTGTTGCATAAGATGCCATCTTGTGCAGCATAAGATGGCATCTTGTGCAACGTTACTTCCTTTCTCCCGCTTCTGCTCTACTAATGAAGAGTTCTTCCGGATACGTGGTGAGACAATGCCGTATCTTTTCAGCGTCTCCGTCAAGATTCGGGTAGGAAGTGTCGGGCAGCAGGCTTTTATTTCCGGTACTTCGCTTCTTCTGATTGCTTGTACAAGTCCACTTCGATGGCTACTTTCTTCTTGGAACTCTGCTTCTTAGTAGTGTCTATTGCTTGTACATAGCCATCATTCTTATTGCCTCGCGGTTCCATTTTGCTCACCAGACGGCCGTTTTTGTAAAGGAAAGCACGTTGAATGTTTCCGTTCAATGATGAAATCAGGGTAACTCCATTGAATCTGATTTTGTATGCGTCATACATGGTGTCAAAGAATTGAGAATGATTCTTGGCATACTCTTCTTCAGGGAGATAGGTGATTACATCGGCTCGCATGAATTCTCCAAACTGACGCAGTATCAGTTTTGAGATGGCTTGGGTGTGGTGAGTAGTCAGTTCTCCGTTAAACAACAGTCGTAAGCGTGCCTTTATTTCTTCCTCAGGTTTCATAGGAACCACCACTATGTGCTGATTCATATGTTCCACATTGTAGGCTTCTTCCCACACCGGTACTACTTTGGAAAGAGCACCGGCTCTGGTTGTTGCCGACTTGTTTACCTTTGGCAAGGCGAGTACCTTTTCGTACTTCTCTTTTACGGACTCTATTCTGCCCATGAACTGGGCATTCTTCATCTCTTCCTCAGTGGGTTGCGTCTTATTGTCCTGACAAGATGCAAGCAGGCAAACGGAGGTGAGAATTATTAGTTTGATAAGGTTGTTCATAATCAATTTTATTGTCGAGTACAAATTATCTGGTCCTATATGTCAACTTAGACCATGCAGCAGCTTTGTGTTTTACATTTTGTATTACGAGCTTAGTCTCGGTTAGTTCCAGAATTTCACAAACACCGGCAGTTTTTGTTTCTTTTCCGTTCTTATCTACTATTGTTATGGGGTTTATAATATACTTTCCGTTTACATTCTTTCCTAGTTTGGATTCGTCAAATGTTGTCTCTATAGTATCAGATAAATAGAAGTAACCGTAATATATTTTGCGCCCCTCCGAATAGTCTGTGAAGTAAGTAATCTTTTCTGTCCCGAAAATCTTACCTTTATTGGGTTCAATACCTTGACTTCCTTCGTAGTCGAAGTACCATTCTTTGTTCATCAGCTTCTCTAGTGTAGAGGATTCTTGTGCAAAAACACTTGTAGATAACAGTAAAAAGCTGATGCAAAGCGTTATAAAAGTTCTTTTTGATTTCATAGTAATATGTTGTTTTAATGCTATGATTACTATTCCAGCCTTTTAGAAGTATCTATCCTTTCAACTTCTTGGCAGACTGTTTGCCTACTTCAATTTAAAACTTTACTTTTGCGGCACCATCCTTTCTTTTAAGGTTAGGAAATAGGGAGCGGGAAGAATCAGTCGGCAAAACAGTATTCATGACCTGCTCCTTTTTTCGTTTACTAAATCTAATTACACACTCATTGCAAAACCTATGTAGGTAATGTTGTTATCAGAGAATCCTATCTCTATGGGGTTATCCCAATGTTTCAGGTAGAGGTGGTAGCATCCTTCTTTCTTTAAGACCAGTCGGGTATCGGGAATGGAAGTAAGCTTTGAAATGTTGTCTCCCACTTTTATGATGCAACTGTTTATTCCGCTGACTGAATAGCGTGGAGAGGTCAGGCGAAAAGAGGTGAACCCATTGCCGGTGTCGAAGTGAAAGACATCTTCTCCATACTCCAGGTAGTGCACGGCTCCTAACTCGTTGGTGTCGGTTGCCTCTTTTGTGGGGTCATTGCCCAACTCAGCTTTGATTTGGCTGAGAGAGTAACACTTCCCAATCTCCAGTTTGTTTACTTGAATGCTTTGTGCTTGCGACAAAGAGCAAAGCGAAATTAAGAGTGTAATAAGAGAAAGTTTTGTTTTCATATGTAGTAGTTTATAGGTGAGTACTAATGATTTCTCCTCTACTAGCAATGCGTGTCTTCTTGTCCAGTAACGTTTCCGGAGAATAGGACTGCGATTTGTAATGTTTCTCTTCTGTCAAGAGAAACTTTCCCTCTTGGGTTATCTTGTAGGATGCATCGATACGTGCTCCTTGTAAGTTTTCTATCGGGCGGGAGTTTTGTATGATGTAGTCGTTGTGCGGAAAGGTTAATCTCTGAACATTGATTGTTAGGTTGCTGTTGAGCTGAGCTTCAATGGTAGTTACCAGATTGCCATATACTTCTCTGATAGGAAGATAGTCTATGATGTCACCATTGAAAGCAAATGAAACAAGCCAATCTTTGTAGGCATTATGGTCGGGAGACTTTGCTCGGATTATGCCTAATATATACTTTCCATTGCTTTTGTTGAAAAGGTATAATAGACTAGTTTCTGCATCGTTACGGCTTTTGTCGTGCTTGTTCACATTGACGTAAAAGGGCGCATAATTGTTTCTGTAGAAGTGAGAAAAAGTTCTTATTCGCTTTGTCCTTAAATTCTCGAAGAAGCTTTCATCGTATGAGATGGGAAACTCCAAGAATCCATACTTCTCAGTAACTCTGTAAACGTTTTGCAGATATTCGTCACTGAGGTCGTTTAGAGAAACCGTTTGTTTTTCTAAAGCTATGTTGTTTTGTGCCGAGGTGAATGAGACAACGGCAAACAACAGAAGTAATGAGATTAAATAGCTTTTCATATCTGCAGGAATTAGTTGGTTAAGTGTTACTTCTAAGATTTTCCCTAATTTTTTAGTTCTCTATAATTAGCCTCTTTCGATTGGGCATAGATGTTGATAATGAGATTGATGTCCCTATCTTCCCCTTTCAGAATAATAGTTTGGATGTCTGAGTTTAGTTTTCGGGGAATCAATTTTTCAATAGGTCTTCCATTCTCCCAAATATATCCTAGGACGATTCCTCCCCTCTTGGTTGAGAGAATTGTGATGCCGCTATATCCACAATGTGCCGGTATGTAGAATCCCATTTTATCAAGGATATGTTTGTTATCATCCCAATACTGCTTTTGAGGTAAATAGGTAATGATGCTATTATTAGTCTTGCCACCATTTCTTCTTATAAATAACTTGGCTAGTGCCTTTGTGTATTCCACGGTGCTTTCTCCGTCTTCTACATATACAATACGTGCCCCTAATTCTTCTTGGGATTTTAAAGGGATGGCTGTTATTTCCTGATTATCTTTGGAGGCATCGTATGTGTTTTCTTTATCTTCGGTAATATCACTATAGTCCATGCCACGAAATTCGCGTGAAAAAGTATCAAACTTAGGAAGTGATACTGTAACTCTCTTCTTTTTAGGACGAACCTCTTGTGCTTTGGTCAATACCCAAGATGGCGACAATAAGAAGCAGCCGACAATCAGTAATATATAATGGAAACCTTTCATACTAATATGGAGTTTGTTCTTGATTATTTTCTTCTTCTTCACTAGTTACGTGTAGCTTTATTTTAGCAGTTATACCATCTTTTCTTCCTCTAAATACAATGTCTCGTGTTTCTTTATCAGTTTTGGGATATAATTTTTCTATTAGTAGACCGTCTTTCAATATCGCAACAACTTGTATCTTCCCATTTAATCCGGAAGTAATAGCTATTCCGCTGAAGGCATACCTTTGAGGATTGGTGATTCTTTTTAAAACATCTTTGTTTTCTGTTAGATAGGTTATATCGGGTAAATAAGTTAATACGGATGCTTTCATCTGTTTGTGTAAGTTGGAGTAGCGAACACTGATATATGAAAAGAACTGTGTTGAAAATTGTTTTGTTTTTCCATCTTTTGTAATGAAAATATCTGCATCAAGAATCTTTTCACTTTTTAAGGGTATCCTTGTTTCTTCTATGAAAGAACTTGTTGCATCATAAGCATTTTCCCAATCAATCATTACATCGGTAAGGTCTATGGATTGTTGGTTGCTATTAGATTTGCAAACTTTGGGTAAGGATACTTTGGTATAGCTATATGTTATATAGTGCTGGGCTGTTAAAAGCTGACTTTTCCAATCTCTGGCAAAACAAAGGAATGAAGTCCATAGTAGAAGAACTATGGTAGTGATAATTTTATAAGAAGTATGCTTCATGGCTAAACGTATTTAAATTACAGTCGTTTTAAAGTTTAAAATTTCTTTTGAGGAAAACTTTTTGCAAATATAGGCTGTGGCAAATCTTTCTTCCTAATAATTTGGTACTGAAAAAGTACTAATTTTCATTGTCGGTACTGGAAAAGTACTAATAAACTATGCCCCATAGCGATTCCTACTTTACGGTGAATTGCTTTTGTGCATGAATGATTTGGCCGTCGATGGTTACGCCTTGTATAAGGATGGTGTAAGTGCCTTCTCTGTCGCCGGTATAGAATTGGAAAGAGGCTTTCCCGTCCGGAAGGAAACGTACGCAAGGCTCCCAGTGGAGAGTGCGACGTTGGTCACGCTTGACAAGCGTATTGGGAGTGTACTTGGGGGAGTAGAATGCAACGGGCTTTTGATATCCTAAGGGAGTATAGCCGGCTATATTGACCTTCTCGAAAACATTGCGCCCTCTGCTTCCGGGTTTGGTCTGTATGATGATGAGGGTACCGATGTTGCGGAAGCCCCACTGGGTGTTGGTAGCATTCTTCATTACCGTGATGCTTTCCACATCGGCAGCACGCATTTGTAGTACCTCATTGATGGAACGCTCTTCTCCATTGACGACGGTGGCTACATCTGATTTCTTCATGCGCATGTTGGAACCATAGGAAGAACCGCCACGCACACCGATAGTGCCGTTGACAACAGAGACACGGGGAATACTGTTTAGCAATTCATACATATCGTAGGCATGTTTCTTGGCAATAAAGTCCGGCCCATAGGTAGTACTGCTGGCATTGTTGGGGATGATGTTCTTGGGTAATCGTCTTCCCACGATGTTTACTTCTTCCAAGGCTATGACTCGTATAGTGCTGTCGTTAAGAGCGTTGATGTTTAGCTCCCGCTCTACTTCACTACGATTTAGTAGGTTGTAGTGGGAGGCGTATGCCGGAATGCCTGGAAAAGACTCTTGTTGGAGAGTTATCTCAATGTCGTGGCTTCGGCCTCGGCGACTGAGTCCTCTGACAATGTATCGGGTACTGTCCGGAAACTCTAAATGGGTAAAACTGAAGCGACCCAGTGAATCGGCTACCTTCTCTTCATAAAAACGAATGCCGGATATAATCATCAGCACAGGTGATTGCGGACGAGGCTTGCGACTGAACTCACTGATGACTTGCCCGTGTATTTCTTGTCCGATTTCTGGGCGAGTATGGGGATGGCGGTATTCTCCTTGCGCTACTTGAGGAATGTTATACCGTCGCCAGCCTTGTGTCATCATCAGTAAGTCGAGGTTTTGTTCTGCTTCTTTGTCATTGTTCTTGAAATAGGTCTCGGGTAGTTCAATGTTTCCTTGTAGTTCGGAAGTCAGTAATAGGTAAGTGTAAATGCTTGCGGGAGAGGTTGCTCGGGCATCTTCTTCCAAACAAACGGAGACAGAGAAGTTCCCCGGTTCCAAAGTGTCTGTGAGTTGGGCGTTGAGCATAGCCTGAACGGTTACAGCTTCCCGATTACTGTACTCCTCCTTGTCGGTTTGCAGTATGGTTTGTAATTCTTTGTCCGGGCGGTTGAAAACGAGACGTTCACTGAGTATTTGGTTCAGACTGTCGGCAAGCAGAACTTGTATGATACCGGCGGGCATCTGCTCTTTATTTATATATAAGGTGGATTGGTTAGGATTCCAAGGCCGGTTATAGAATATCAGGCCTCGACTATGCAAAATCAGTTGCATACCGGCCTTGTGTGGTGTGGAAGATGTGATGGCCAGCTTTCCTTTCACCCAATGGGTGGATAATACCGATGCATTGTCTATAGCAAGCGGTAGTTCGAATTCCTGATAACGATTCTGGGAGTTAAACACTTGTGCTACATACTCTTTTCCACTTTCTGCTTTCATTAGAAAGGTTCCCATGCCCCGATGGCTGTGAGTAAAGGTGGCAACGGTATCGCCACTTTCACGTTCAATAACTTGCCCGTAGACTTGGTCACTCCATCCTTCGTGATTGATACCCTTGAAAGCAACACGCCACGGAAGGCCGGCAGGAAGATAGCCTCCTTCGGGAAAGAATCCGACATCAAAATGTGAGGAGGTGTACATGGTAGTAGCTTCATTCACAGCTTTACCAATGGGATTGACGATGGCAATGGTGCTATGGAAGAAATAGTTCTCGGGCATGCTTTCCATCAGTCGTGTATAAGCACGCAGGGTGTAGTAACCTTGTGGAAGCATATCGTCCAATCTTATGTATCCATGATAAGAGTCTTTTTCCGGTCGAAGCTTAATACGGGTTTGTAATTTGTTTTGGGTATTGATAAGTTCTACATAGATGTAGCGACTGACGGTTAGTGCATGGTGGGTGGCTGCATCTACCAAATGGGCACGTAACCAGATGGTATCACCGGCAATGTAACAGCTACGGTCGGTATGTAGAAATATCTTCTCTTGTGGGAAAAGTAAGAGTTGCTTGCGGAAACGTTGTGTGATGGAATCTGTTATTACATCTGTTGCAAAAGAGACAGTAGGAAACAGCATCTCTAGGCAGGTCAATAGCAGAATCAACTTGCAATAGCAGGGTAGAGAATGATATGTACAATTGCTTCTGTTCATGGTGAGAAAGTGTTTAAAAGTCTCGCATGAATATTTCCCAGTTTCCGGTTTTCTTCTCCATGGTTTCCAGCAGTAGGGAGAGCTTGGCGTTGGTAGAACTGACGGCTTGCTTGCTACGGTTGGTTACAATGCAGACAAGTTTTTGAGAGAGACCGATACGGTAGAGGCAACAGATGCGTAACTCTTGTTCGCCAAGCTTGCCGCAGTAGCAGTAGAGACGGTCAACAAAGTTGTCGCACACTTCGTTGAGCATGAGGTAGAGCTCTTCCCAGTCATCATCGCTGAGGGAGGTTTTGTTGGAGGCATACTTATAGCCGGCTACTCCTGCTATGTGGTAGATGTCTTTATAGATTTGTCTGGTGCCCAGTCTCTCTTGTGTAAGGCGTTGGATGGTTCGCCGTTCGTTGGCTAAGAGGACTTTAAGGTTCTCTATCTTGGTTTGCTGCTCTTGTTGGTGTGTCAGCATTTGGGCGAGTTGTATGTCGCTCTCTTCCATCTGTCTCCTGATTTGGATGAGTTTGCGTTCATTCTCGGTGATGTGTTGTTCGCAACGTAGGTACTCTTTGCTGCAGATGCGCTCTAGGGTTGCGTGGATGCGGGCAACCTCGTTTTGCTTCTTCCGGAAGATGTAGAGAAGGAATAGTGCGATGATGATGGCAATGGTGAGCGAGATGGAGATGAGGGTAATCTTCTGTTGCTCTTTTTGTTGTAGGCGAAGTGTCTCTTTCTCACGCTCTTGGTAGTGGTAGAAAGCGTTTACTCGTTGCTGAGATTCGTTTTCGCTCTTTTGACGTACGGAGTCGCTGTAGAGTTGATACTGTTCCAGGTATCGGAAGATTTTCTCTTGATTGTTTTGTTGCTTGGCTATGTTCAGCAGACGCCCGTAGGCTTCTTGTTTTTGGCTGTATGTTCCAAAGTGGCTGACCAACTGGTAGAAATGTTGGGCAGAGTCGTTGCGTTGGAGGGCATAGTAGTATTGTGCCAGACTGATGTAGTAGTCGGTAATGTCGGAAAGAGAGTAAGGTGTGGACTTCTTCAGTAGTTGGCATGCCTTGGCATAATTGCCGGTACGGCGATAGACTTCGGCAGCTTCGCGCCCTGCTATGTGGGAGAGATAGCTGTCGGAGAGTTTCTCGGCATACTCTAGGGAGAGGTTGTAGTAGAGCAAAGCACTGTCCGGACTGTTTGTTGCTGCATAGCCTTTGCCTAAGTCGCGTGCACTGTAGGCCATCATCAGGGAATCGTTGGCCAGGGTAGAGTAGTGGTAGGCATCTTTATAGAGGTCGAGGGCATCGACAAACAGGTTCTGGCTGTGAAAGATAAGCCCCAAGTGGGTATGCAGGTCGGCCAGCAGGCGATTGTTGGATTGCTCTATGGCCAGGCGGTAAGATTTGCTGAAGCAGTCCATGGAACGAGGTGTATCTCCCAAGTTGTAATAGACCTTTCCGGCATGGTAATAGGCTTCTGCCAGTTGGGGAAGTTTGGGATGCTTCTGGTAGAAACTCAGTACGGTTAAGGCTGTTGAGTCGTCTTGATAACCGTAGCCGGCTTTGAAGTTGGCTCTTATTGTCAGCAACTGGTAGTAGTTGCTGTTGGTGGGGGAGACTTCTTTCAGCTGAGGAAGAAATTCTTCTAGCAGAAGGAGGGCACTGTCCGACTGTACATACGTCAGGCTATCTACCCGGACAAGGGTAGGGTGGAGCGTGTGAGAGTGGCAGCCAAGGAGGCAACAAACCAAACCTATAATCCAGATGATATTCGTACTGCGCATTAACAATCCTTATTCTTAGCTAGTGTCTTAAAAAGCAGGCGCATGAAACACAAAGGTGGATGCGGAGGCTTTTTGCGGCAAATATAGGAGAGTATTTCCTTTCAGTTGCTATTTGTGAGTACGGAAAAAGTACTATTTTTCTTTTTTGAGTACTAAGAAAGTACGAAAAGTGTGGTTTCTGTTTGTTTTAATCTGTTGTATAGTAATGGTTTAACTCTTATTCGCCGGAGAAGTGTCGTCAGCATGCTTTTTACTCCCTTAAAATAGGAAAAGGGTTGTTATGTACCGATGGTTACTTACTGCTCTCCTCGGTCAATCTTGAGAAGCGCACCGGTATGAGTGTCGAACAACACCTTGATGACGCTGTTTTTGTTGAACAAGATAGGAGCCAGGAACTCGGTACATCCGAACTGAGTGATGGGAATCTCAGCTTCATACAACGTTTCGTTGTTGTGGGTTAAGGTAACCTTACCTCTGCCGGGAACGTTGTACACTACACCTTCCAACTCTTTCTTCTTCTCGCCGGCATCGATAGCCGGTATCTGTGGGACATGCTGATTGACAATGGTGATGAAGTAAGGCTCTCCGGCCAGGTTGTCTTTCGATACCACACCCAGTTTCTTGGAGAAGCGGAAAGCAACGTTGTTTTTCATCTCTTTGGGAGTGATGCGGATGGTGAAGTTCTCGGTACTGTTGCTGGTACTTCCGGCAAACATCTCTGTCATGGCCTTTTCCTGCATGGTAAGGTTGTCAATCATCAGTTTCAGTTGTTCGCCATCTTTGGGCATGTTGTCTGCCTCGCCACGGAGTAAGGCATTCTTGCTTTCGCGAATGGTGTAGATTTCTTTGGCAATCAGTTCTGCCATCTTGGCACTGGAGTTGGCCATTAGAATTTCTTCGGTGAGGAAGTTTCGTGGGTCAATACTCTCTGTTACTTTCTTTGAAGGAGCAGGGGAAGAGGAAATCTCAGTCTTCTTTCCGCTGTAGGGCATGTTGATGGAACGCACAATACCATCTTCCGTCAGTTCCATCAGTGGGGCAGCGGTTTTATCTTTCAACTTAACAAAATAGACGTTGGCTTTGTCGGGAATGCCAAACGAACGTGTTTCTATTTTATCCAGAGTCCAATACTCTTGTGGATCGGCAGAAACGTTGTTCAGTCGCAAGTAACGGTCGGCATATTTACAGAACTCACCCGGCGTGTAGGTATGCTTGGTGGCATGCAATACAATCTCTATTTCAGTCTTAGGAAGTAAGTAAGTAACTCCATAATCTTTTCCCCGCATTACACCTGCGGTAACTTCGGTTTGTGCCATTGCTCCTGTTGTAAACAGCAGGGCAGTTATTGCAATAATTGCTTTCTTCATTCTTAATACTTATTTAAGTCATCAGATTTTGGGAACAAATATAGGGAAAAAGCAGTGAATGAACTAAAAACTCTCCATATTCGTTTTAGAATGATGAAAAAGAGTTATCTTTGTGCGCTATTTCACGCAGTCTGATAGCAATTCGTTTTGGGGTTGACTGGATTTGAGATAAATAACGATTTTTCAAGGGGAAACAAAAGAAAATAAAATAAGGCAAATGCTTAAAAATTAAGTGTTTGCCTATTTTGTTACAATTGACTAAAAGGGAGATATTTGTCTTTATTTGTCTTTATTTATGCACCTTTTGTTACCAGTTTGTTACTCGTTTTTGGAACTAAATACCTATCTTTGTGGCGGTAACAAAATGGTAATTGAAAAATAAAGGTACATAGTATGGCAAGAAAAGTGCAAAAACTCTATCAAACTCCTGCTGAATTGTTGGCAGGTTACTTCCCTGAACAGACAAAAGAGGAAAAAGAAAAGCTGAAAGAGCCTATTAAGTAATGTTTAAAAAATAAGTTGCATCAGTTGATAGGTTTGATGAGGTAATTCCATTTAGGAAGTGTTGGTGAGAAAACGACCTGCCACGCGAGTCTCTTTTCATAGGATTCATCAACCGGTCTCTTGATATCATAA
>JAGATY010000022.1 GCA_017621035.1 Bacteroides sp.
ACATCGCTCTGTTGACAATTTTGCAACTAACCTATTTGCTGGTCTTATCGCATATAACCTCTTGCCTAAGAAGCCATCTATGAACATTGAAATCATTGACAAAAGCAGGTGGATTGGATAAACCTTATACCGAACTCACGTAAATTTAATATTTAACCCGCACTTTTCCAACGTTCTCGGCAACCGCTTCCGGCCCCTCCTACAGAGGTGTCTGGTGGGGGTTTTGTCTTCGTACAACCAAAAGGGTGTCTTCGTACAACGAAAGCACCCTTTTCGTACAACCAAGACACCCTGAAGTTCCAACCAATGTCAGGCGGCGGTCAGACAGCGGCTGCCCCGAGTGGAGGAATTGTGTATAAATTGATTTAATATGATTTTCTGGAAACGTAAACTCAGAAAATTGAAGAATCTGTGGTATCCACAGTCAATCTTAGTTGGAAAGCCTGCCGACACGCAGGAAGTGGCCGAACGTATAGCAAACAGCTGTACGCTGACGCCTAGTGATGTTCATGCCGTTATCCGTGCTTTGCCCGAGGTAATGGCAGAGTTGATGGCCGAAAGTCGCTCAGTTCACCTGGACGGCCTTGGATGTTTCTTCTACAGCATCCAAGCCAAAGGTACAGGAGTTGCTACCGAAGCCGAGGTCAGCAGCAGTCAGATAACCAGTGTCCGCGTGCAGTTCCTGCCCAGTCGTAAGCGACAAGGCACCGTCATCACCCGCAGTCTGGTGGGCGGTGTCTCATTCGCCGAGTGGTTGGGTAAGGATACTTCCACCGACACGAGCGGAAGCAGTGGCGGCTCTGACACCGACAGCGGCACGGGCGACAACGGAAGCAGCGGTACCGATAATGAGTACCCCATGGAGTAAACTCCTAACAGCCCCTCAAGGCTCTCCGGAACTTCGGAGCCTTGAGGGGCTTCTTTTTTTCCTCGCCGATTGGACCTCGGCTGCCTCCGGTCAACGAGATGCAACCACCAAGGCACAAAAAAAATTGCCCGCACTTGGGATGCGAGCAATCTTTTGTCTATGATTATGTTCTGTCGAAGTCTGTTAGAGACCGGCCAGTTCCACCACTTTGTCGGTGGCTGCCAACAGTCCGTCGGGGTTCTTGCCACCGGCTGTAGCGAAGTGAGGTTGACCGCCGCCACCGCCTTGTATCAGCTTGGCTGCCTCTTTCACCAACACTCCGGCCTTCAAACCTGTAGCCACGAGGTTGTCACTGAGCATTACTGTCAGCATCGGCTTGCTTTCGTGAACGGTTCCGGCTACAAAGAAGAGGTTCTCAACAATCTCTCCACGCAGTTGGAAGGCTATATTTTTCACCGTTTCTGCCGGAAGCGGAGCCACGAATTTAATCAACTTCACCCCGTTCACCTCTTTTACTTCGCTGAGTAAACGTTGTTTCAGTTGAGCCTCTTTTTCCTTCATAAACTCCTCCACCTGCTTTTTCAAACCGGCGTTTTCTTCAATGTACTTACGGATGGCACCCGACAAATCGGGGGCGTTGTTGAAGAGAGCCTTCAGTTCGCGTACAGTGTCCTGCATCATGTCTAACATCTCTTCCACTCGCTTGCCAGTATAAGCCTCGATACGACGTACACCGGCAGCCACCGAACTTTCGGACACAATCTTCACCATGCCGATATGTCCCGTAGCCGAAACGTGTGTGCCGCCACAGAATTCAATGGAGTTTCCGAACTGGATGACACGAACACGGTCGCCATACTTCTCACCAAAGAGGGCGATGGCACCCAACTCTTTAGCCTCTTCGATAGGAATGTTGCGGTACTCCTTCAGAGGAATGTTGGCACGAATCTTGGCATTAACGATGTGTTCCACCTGACGAATCTCCTCATCGGTTACTTTCTGGAAGTGAGAGAAGTCGAAACGAAGCGACTCCGGCGACACGAGAGAACCCTTCTGTTCCACATGCTCGCCCAACACTTCGCGCAGTGCTGCGTCAATCAAGTGTGTACAAGAGTGGTTGGCAGCACAAGCGGCACGCTTCTCCACGTCTACACAAGCCATCATCGGCGCCTCGATGTGTTCGGGCAACTTCTTGGCAATGTGGATGGGAAGGTTGTTTTCCTTCTTGGTGTCGATAATATCAATGGTCTCGAATTCACTGACCAAAACACCGCTGTCTCCCACCTGTCCACCGCTTTCGGCGTAGAAAGGAGTCTTGTCCAGTACTATCTGGTAGAGGGTTTGATTCTTCTGTTTAATCTGGCGGTAACGAAGTACACTGGTTTCATATTCAGTGTAGTCGTAGCCAACAAACTCAGTAGTGCCCTCCTTCAGTGTAATCCAGTCACCGGTTTCCACGGCGGCGGCATTGCGGGCACGCTGTTTTTGCTGCTGCATCTCTGCTTCAAAGCCTTGGATATCAGCAGTCATGCCATTCTCGCGGAGGATAAGTTCGGTGAGGTCCAACGGGAATCCAAAGGTGTCATACAGTGTGAAGGCATCCTTTCCACCGATTTCCGACTTGCCTGCCGCCTTAGCATCGGCCATGGTTTTCTCCAACAGGCGGATGCCGGTTTCCAATGTACGCAAGAAGGCGTCTTCTTCTTCTTTGATTACCTTTGCAATCAACTCCTTCTGAGCATTCAACTCAGGGTAGGCTCCGCCCATGTTTTCGATGAGCACCGGCAGCAACTTGTACATGAAAGCTTGCTTCTGACCGAGGAACGTGTAACCATAACGAACGGCTCGACGCAAGATGCGACGAATCACATAACCGGCTTTCGCGTTGCTGGGCAACTGACCGTCGGTGATGGAGAATGCAATGGTGCGCACGTGGTCTGCAATCACTCGCATGGCGATGTCAGTCTTTTCGTCGGCACCATACTTCACGCCGGCCATCTCGCCAATGGCAGTAAGGATGGGCTGGAACACGTCTGTGTCGTAGTTAGAAGTCTTGTTCTGCATGGTGCGAACCAATCTCTCGAAGCCCATACCCGTATCAATCACCTTGGCCGGCAGTCCTTCCAGGGAGCCGTCTGCCTTACGATTGTACTGCATGAACACGAGGTTCCATATCTCAATTACTTGCGGATGGTCTTTATTTACCAACTGAGCGCCGGGAATCTTTGCTTTTTCCTCCTCCGAACGTGAGTCAATGTGGATTTCAGAGCAGGGACCACAGGGACCCGTGTCACCCATTTCCCAGAAGTTATCATGCTTGTTTCCGTTCAGAATGTGGTCTTTCGGCAGGAACTGCTCCCAGTAAGAGGCAGCCTCATCATCGCGACCCAGCCCGTCTTCGGTGCTACCTTCAAACACGGTAGCGTAAAGATTCTTGGGGTCAATCTTTAATACATCCACCAAGTACTCCCAAGCCCAGGATATGGCTTCCTTCTTGAAGTAGTCGCCAAATGACCAGTTTCCCAGCATTTCGAACATAGTATGATGGTATGTATCGTGTCCCACTTCCTCCAAATCGTTGTGCTTTCCGCTCACGCGCAAGCACTTTTGCGAGTCTGCCACACGTTTGAACTTGGCGGGATGGTTGCCTAAAATAATATCCTTGAACTGATTCATACCCGCGTTGGTAAACATCAACGTGGGGTCGTCTTTGACTACCATCGGTGCCGAGGGCACAATCTGGTGGCCTTTGCTCTCGAAGAAACTCTTGAAAGAGTCTCTTATTTCATTTGCAGTCATCGTAGGTTTTAATTATGATTTATAAATACTGAATCATGGCCGAAACTTAGTTGAAAGGGCTTCCATTGTACATTTTATTGTCTAAAAAGGTAAAAAAGCCGGGGTTTCGTTCATAAATCCTTAAAAAACTGCGCAAAGATAGCTCGTTTTTATTACTTTTGTCGCATCGACAAGTGAAATTCTTCAAACATGCGCAAAGTTTACTACATTTATAATCCACAGACTGAAACGTACGACCGCGTCAATCTTACCTGGCGGCAACGTTTAGTCAACTTCCTGCGCAGGCTTTTCATCGACCTGGGTTTTGTAGGGGCAGGACTGATTGCACTGCTCATCATCTTCGGCTCCCCGTCTGAGAAGGAGCTGCGAAAGGAGAACAGCCGACTGAAGGCGCAATACGACTTGTTGGATGCCCGACTGGATGAAGCACTGGGGGTTCTGCAAGACATACAGCAGCGGGATGACAACCTTTACCGCGTCATCTTCCAGGCCGACCGCATTCCCGAAGCCATCCGCTCGGCCGGATATAGCGGTACAAGCCGCTACGAGCAACTGATGGACATGGCCAATGCCGAGCTGGTAATAAACACGACTAACAAACTAGACGTGCTTACCAAACAACTCTACATACAATCCAACTCGTTCGACGATGTCCTGGCACTCTGCAAAAGCCACGACGAGATGCTGAAATGCGTGCCCGCCATCCAACCCATCTCCAACAAAGACCTGAAGAAAACGGCCTCGGGATACGGTACACGCATCGACCCCATCTATGGTACCACCCGTTTCCACTCGGGCATGGACTTCTCCGCTAACCCGGGAACCGACATCTATGCTACGGGCGACGGCACGGTAGTTAAGATGGGATGGCAGACGGGATACGGACGCACCATCGTCATCGACCACGGTTTCGGGTACCAAACATTGTATGCTCACCTGAAAGACTTCCGTACCAAGCTGGGCAAACGCGTGGTGCGCGGTGAGGTGATTGGCGGTGTGGGCAGCACCGGAAAGAGTACCGGACCGCACCTGCACTACGAGGTGCACGTGAAGGGACAGGTGGTAAACCCCATGAACTACTACTTCATGGACCTCTCTGCCGAAGACTACGACCGCATGATTCAGATTGCCGAGAACAACGGCAAGATGATGGACTGACCCCGACACACCATCCGCCCCTGCTTCAGACAGCAATCGCCCGACCGCCGGACTGCTACCCGACCGGCATCGGACTACTTCCCGCGATTCTTCACATTAGAACCTAGCATGCACAAGATGCCATCTTGTGTTGCATAAGATGCCATCTTGTGCAGCATAAGTTGGCATCTTGTGCATGGGAAGGTTTAAAGGGGGAAACGGAAAGGTGAAAAGGGAAAGGTGGAAAGGTTAAAAGGAAAAGGTGGAAAGGTTTAATGGAGAACGGGAGGAGAAGCTGTGCGGAGGTCGGGAGCGGTTAGTGAGAGGCCTCCCGAGGTTAAATGAGCAATTGCTTGCATAGAAATGCAAAAAACAATACCTTTGTAGTTAGAAGTATAAAAACATACAACCATGCTCCTGAAACTTTATAACAAGAACAACAATCCGGCAGACCTGCAACGCATTGTGGACCTGTTGAACGACGGCGGAATCTTAATCTACCCCACCGATACCATGTATGCCATCGGGTGCCACGGTTTGAAGGAACGAGCCATTGAACGCATCTGTCAGCTGAAGGGGATAGACCCCAAGAAGAGTCAACTCTCTATCATCTGCTACGACTTAAGCAGCATCAGCGAGTACGCCAAGGTAGATAACAACACGTTTAAACTGATGAAACGCAATCTGCCAGGCGCCTTCACCTTCATTCTGAATGGTACAACCCGTCTTCCAAAGATATTCCGCAACCGCAAAGAAGTGGGTGTGCGCATGCCGGACAATGCCATCATTCAGGAGATTGCACGCTTGCTGGATGCCCCCATCATGACAACCACCCTGCCGCACAACGAGAGCGAAGAGATAGAATATTGTACCGACCCGGAGCTTATTGACGAGAAGTGGGGCGACATTGTTGACTTAGTTGTGGACGGAGGTATAGGGAACACAGAAGGCTCTACCATTGTGGATTGCACCCATGGAGAGCCTGAAATCATTCGCCAAGGCATGGGATGGCTGGAAGAGTAGTAAGGAAGGGCATAGTATAATACATCTTGAGAATATAAACACTGAGACACAGAGACACAGAGAAAGCTATTTCGTCAGATAAGCATCGACTGAAAAAAGCGCTCTGTATCTCTGTGTCTTAGTGTTTTATAAAGAACTCCTTGCACTACAGCTCAATCATTCACTCTTTATCACCTCTGCCGGATTCTGTCGGGCTGCTTGCCAGATGCGCCAGCCAATGCAGAAAAGAACCAGCAATGCCATGCTCAGGAAGACAAGTAAGTAAATCCAGCCGGATATGGTGGTTTGCTGTGTGTACTCTTCCAGCCAACGCCGCATCAGCAGATAGCCAACGGGGAAGGCCACAAGCGATGCAAGCAGTAACAGCAAGAGGTACTCGCGGACAAACATCAGCAAGATGTCACCCACCCGAGCGCCATTCACCTTGCGCACGGCTACCTCTTTTCGGCGCTGTTCGCAACTGAGCGTCACCAGAGAAAAGACACCAAAAGCGGTTATCAATACACATACCACAGAGACAAACGACAATAACTTCAGCAGCAGTTCTTCAGTCTTCAGATACTTGTTATACTCTTCCTCCGCATTATCAAAACTATACCGCACCTCCGGAAAGTCTGTTGCAAACATGTTGTCTACAAACTTCTTCAGCTCTTCCCACTTACCCGATTGGTACTTTACAAGCAGATAACGTGAGGGCTGTTTATAAATATCCTCATCGTTACTAATGAATGCAGGTTTTACAGGCTCGGTAGGCGGGGTATTGAAGAAGTCTTTCACCACACCGGAAACAGTGCACGTCTTGTTCCGCCACACGATTTTCTTGCCCACGGCTTGTTCCAGGTTCATGGCTTTGGCAGCCGATTCATTGATTAAGACCAGTCCGTCGTTTACCGAGGGAAGCATCTCTCCGGCAGCCATTTGTATGCCGTAAGCCTCCAGTGTTTCAGGGCCTTCGTAATAGAATTGCACAGAGACTTTGAGGGAATCACTGTTTCCCTCCCACTCTTTCAGACTCAGACCGATGTATCCATCCTGCGGGAAGATGGGGGAACATAACTTCAGCACCTTTTCAGCGTATGGCAACCCGTTCAATCGGGAGTAAACCTCCTCGAAAGAAGTTCTGGGGTACATGCGGGTAAGCACAGCCAAGTTCTTTCTCTCCCAACCGAAGTCGGTGTTCTTCAGGTAGTAGAGCTGCTTCATCAGCACCGCCAGGCAGAAGATGAAGAGCACGCCAACCAGCAATTGCACCCAGATGGAAACCTTGCGAAACACAAAATGCTCGCCTCGCAAAGAGCGGCGAGGCTTGGTGTAATAATGGATGAAAGGAAGCAGAACAAGTAACGCAATATCAATATCCCGCCAAAATAGGAGAGCGATTCGGCATAGATGCCGCCCTCGACACCGGTAAATGAACGGAAAGTAGGGTAAGAAAACTCCAGCAGAACCATACCAATCAGGCCTGAAAGTAAGATCAGCAGGGTGTACTCACAAAAGAACAAGCCATACAGACTCAGTGTGGAAGAACCGCAGACCTTACGCAAAGCCACCTCTTTAGCACGCATACGCAGGCGGGTAAGGAATAAGGAGAGGAAGTTGAGTAAGGAAACAAAGATAATCAAAGCTCCCACAGAGGAGAACAGAATCAGATACTGGAACTTAATGTCACGCTCCTCGTTGTACATGGAATAGCGGTAGGCGGTGAGTGGAATCAGCTTCACGTCCTCAAACAGCAGGTTATCGCGGTGCTTCGGCGGACGCTTTCCACTGGTTCGAAGCTTCTCCTGAAACTCATCTGCCGAGGTTTCTTTGCTCAGTTTTATACAGATGATGTAAGAGGTGTAGTACCACTGTTTACACTCCCGATTGAATCGGGCGGCATTTCCCCAACAACCAAACTCGAAGTTGCTGTGGGGCAGGTCTTTCAAGACTGCCGCAACGCTCTTCTTGGTGTCATATTGGGTGATGATTTCTTTACCTATTGCAGCTGTTGCCGAACCAAACAATTGCTTTGCCGTCTTTTCCGACAGGGCGACATAGTCATCGTTATGAAGGAAATCAAAATTTCCCTCCAGCAACGTAGTACCAAACATCTGCATGAAACAAGTGTCGGTCATCAGTTCACCCACTTCAATCAGTTCCTCCCCTTCTCTCTTTATCTTCTCTTTATAATAGGAAAAGGCACACGCCTCTTTCACTTCCGGGAAATCATTCTTTAGCAAGTCAGCCACCAAAGCACTCTCTCCCACATCATAACCATTGGAACGCAAGGGAGATTTAAAAGCCAACAGATAGAGCTGTTCGGCATCTTTGTGCTGTGTATCAAACGTAATCTCGTGCCGAATCCACATGGTAGAGAGGGCGAAACAGGTAAAGCCTATTGCCAGTCCGACGATGGAGACCACTGTCTGCATCTTGTACTTCATCAGGTTTCTGGCTGCAATCTTCAAACAATGAATGAACATATGGGTTAGTTTTTAAGTAAATACTACGTTCAACAGACCTCAAACAGAGGCACATTTCCGCAAAAGAGGTAGCAAAAAGCATGCCAAACAGATAATCACTTAATAATCAACGGAAAGCAACTTAAAGCCCATACAAACAGATGTGCGTTTCCGCACAAACTAGGTGCGAAAACGCACACATTGCACACCGAAGCGGCACCGAGCGCACTAAAAAAGGGAGCAATCCAGTGGCGGATTACTCCCTCTTTTTACACCTTATTATATATAGGTTTACTTCGACTAAGGCAGGTGATTACTTCAACAGGCTTTCGGGATCGAGGTGATCAGCTTCGATATCCTTGAAGTAACGATAAGTACCAACCTTCAACTCAGCAGTAGCAGCATCGTCACAAACGATGATTCCCTTTTCGTGCATTTGCAGAGCACTGATTGTCCACATCTGCATTACCGGGCCTTCAACAGCGTGATACAAAGCACGTGCCTTGTTGTGACCGTTAACGATAATCATAACCTCACGAGCACTGAGTACTGTACCCACACCTACTGTCAATGATGTCTTGGGCACCTTGTTAACATCGTTGTCGAAGAAACGAGAGTTAGCAATGATAGTATCGGTTGTCAGTGTCTTTTGACGAGTGCGAGAAGTCAGTGACGAACCCGGCTCGTTAAAGGCGATGTGACCATCAGGACCGATTCCGCCCATGAAGAGGTCGATACCACCGTAAGACTTAATCTTCTCTTCATAACGTGCACACTCGGCTTCGAGGTCGGCAGCGTTACCATTTAAGATGTTGGTATTCTCAGGCTTGATATCAATGTGGCTAAAGAAGTTGTTCCACATGAATGAGTAATAGCTTTCGGGATGCTCTTTCGGCAGACCTACATACTCGTCCATGTTGAAGGTTACGACATTCTGGAATGATACGAGTCCCTTCTTGTTTAGGTCAATCAGAGCTTTGTACATGCCCAGCGGTGACGAACCTGTAGGACATCCCAATACGAAAGGCTTCTCCGGAGTAGGGTTTGCAGCCTTGATTTTGGCAGCTACATAATGAGCGGCCCACTGTGATACGGATTGATAATCCGGTTGAATGATTACTCTCATAGTACTTTATTTTAGTTAGTTAATAAATTAGTTTCTTTCTTTTATACGCTCTCTTTCTTCAATCTGTCCGCCATGGCCTTGGCCAAAGCTTCGCATTGCTGATAGGTTTCCTCCCGCATGGCTTGCTTCATCTCCACAGGGTCGGCCACCAATTCAAACTTACTCTTCTCCACAAACTCACCCATACGCTTGACGGCTGCACCTGCCCAGCAGTATGAACCGAAGTATCCGAAGAAACGATTCTTCACTTCGCGCAGTAATATCTTGGAGAGAAGGGCTTCCACTTCGGGGAACAACTGGTTGCTATAGGTCGGACTACCGATAATCAATCCCTTGTATTTGAAGATGTCTTTCAGGATGAATGAGGGATGACTCTTGGTTACGTTGTGCATCACTATGTTCTTGATGCCTTGCGCAGATAGTTCTGATGCAATGGCTTCGGCCATCTGTTCCGTGTTTCCATACATACTTCCGTAAGCAATTACCACACCTTCCTCAGCCTCGTAGCGGCTCAGTTTGTCGTAGATGTCTATCACGCGGGGAATATTTTCCGTCCACACAGGGCCGTGAGTGGAGCAGATAGTCTTGATGGGCAGGCCACCCAGTTTCTGTAAAGCCTTCTGCACGGGTGAACCATACTTGCCAACGATGTTGGAGTAATAGCGTATCATCTCATCCCAGTAGTGGTCTAAGTTGATGCGAGTGTCCAAGAAACCACCGTCCAACGTACCGAAACAACCAAATCCGTCACCGGCAAACAGCACTCCATCGGCTTCGTCGAAGGTCATCATCGTTTCCGGCCAGTGAACCATTGGCGTAAGATAGAAGCGCAAAGTGTGATGTCCCAGTGCCAAGAAGTCGCCATCGGTCACTTGATAACGGTCACCGGTCACGCCATAGAAACCTTCAATCATGCCGAAAGTCTGCTTATTGCCCACAATGATAATGTCGGGATATTGCTGTTTAATCAGACTGATGGAGCCGGAATGGTCCGGTTCCATGTGATTTATAATCAGATATTGTATAGGGCGATTGCCTATGATGCTCTTGATTTTGCGGAGATAAGTTCCAAAATAGCACGCATCCACCGTATCAATCAGCGCTACAATATCATCGTCAATCAGGTAAGAATTGTAGGACACACCATAAGGAAGCGGCCACATGGCCTCGAAGCGATGCTTGTTGCGGTCGTTCACACCTACGTAATGTATCTTACCGGTTACAAGTGATTTCTGCATACTTTTCAATCTTTATTTTTGATATAACACCCGCAAAAGTAATTCTTTTTTCTCACAAAACGTACTTCTTCCCCTGATAAGCACCAAGTTCTTTCATTCTTTTTTGAAGCTGATGGTTAAATTCATGGTTTTTCACTCCCCAGTCGGGGGCAATTAACAGCTCTTTAGGCGACTGCGAAACGAAACGTTCCAGCACAAAGTCGGGGTGCAGATGCTCGATGTAGTCCACCACCAAGTCGATGTATTCACTCAGCGTAAAGAGATGGAACTCCTCCGGATGCTGCTCAAACTCCAGCGCCATGCGCGTGCCACGGATGAGCTGTAACTGATGAAGCTTCAGAGTAGTGAGGGGTAACTGTGAGAGGGTGACAGCCTGACTCATCAATCCTTCCCTACTCTCCCCCGGCAAGCCCAGAATGATGTGCCCTCCGGTGATGATGCCACGTGCCACCGTACGCTCCACGGCATCCACCGTTGTGCGGTAGGTGTGGCCACGATTGATGCGACGAAGTGTAGCGTCATCGGTGCTTTCAATACCATATTCCACCATCAAAAAGGTATGTTTGTTCAACGCTTCCAGATAGTTCAGCAATGTGTCAGGCATACAGTCCGGACGGGTACCTATCACCAGTCCCACCACATCGGCCACCTCTAGCGCCTCTTCGTACCTCCTTTTCAGCAACTCAAGCTCACCATAAGTGTTGGTGTAGGCCTGAAAGTAGGCCAGGTACTTCATCTCCGGATACTTGTGAGCGAAGAATTGTTTGCCCTCTTCCAGCTGCTGAGTGACCGATTTCTCCGTCTTGCAATACTCCGGGTTGAAGGTCTGATTGTTACAATAGGTACACCCGCCGTACCCAACGCTCCCATCGCGATTGGGACAAGTGAAGCCGGCATTCAGTGAAATCTTCTGCACCTTGTACGGAAAGTGCCGCTTCAGAAACTGCGGAAAGTCATTATATAAGAAAGGAGTAGCCAACGTTATTACTGTTTTATATTCTCAGCAAAGAGATTGCAAGCCGAACGCATAAGCAAATTATTGAGGTTATGCCGAGGCACAGCTTATCTTCGCTTCAATTTAAATGATTGAGGCAAAGATAGTGTAAGCCGGCCTCATAACCAAATTTATCTACCGATTCTCCTCCCCGCCCTGATTCCATCCCCTTTTCGTTTTCATCTTTCCCCTTTCCGCACCCAACCTTCTTCCTTCTCTGTTTTCCCCTTTTCCTTTTCAGCTCCTCCCCTTTCTTTTTTCCGTTCCTCACCTTTCCCTTTTCCGTTTTCCGCTTCCTTCTCTCCTCATCCCCCTTCATTCCGTCACTCATCCTCACCCCTTCCAGGAGTGTTCCAGGGTCATATAACGACTGATAAAAAGAAGAAAGGCTTTCTTATACTAAAAGAAAGGCTTTCTTTTGCCATAAGAAAGGCTTTCTTCTTTTAGTTAAAAGGCTTTCTTTTGTTCAACAAAGGTAATTTGATGTCGGATAAGTGGTGAGATGAAGGGGGATGAGTGGGCAAAAAAGAGCGGATGAGAAGGGATAGGAATCGGCTTGAAAGTGATACGCATGTAAACTCCGGTTAATAAATCATAATTCGACGGCGGCGAGAGCAGTCTTTTGCTCGGTTGTCCGTCTTATAGACAAACGACGCGAAGAAATGAGTCTGTTTAACGAGAAGAGAGCTTGGAAAAGCGAATCAGCATGGCTGGAAGCATGCCGGACAGGAGATAATGCCGCCCGAAAGAGGCTGTACACCCTCTACGCAGAACAGCTTTTGGCCGTTTGCTATCGTTACACAGGGGAGATGGAGAGCGCCCACGACGTGCTTCACGACGGTTTCATCAAGGTGTTCACCAATTTTTCTTACCGAGGTGAGTGCCCGTTGTTCCTCTGGTTGCGGCGGGTGATGGTGACACAAGCCATCGATTACTTGCGCAAAGAGCAACGAATGAGGGAGCTTCCGACAGAAGAAATGCTGTTTTCCGCTACTGAAGAGGAGGCAGACATTGCCGAGGAAGGGGAGCAAATACCGCAAGAAAAGTTGATGGAGTTTCTGGCAGAACTACCCGACGGCTGCCGAACGGTGTTCAATCTGTACGTCTTCGAGGAGAAATCGCATCGGGAAATTGCCGAGTTACTCGACATCAAGGTGCACACCTCCAGTTCACAACTGCATCGTGCGAAATCAATTTTGGCTAAACGAATCAAAGAGTATATCCTATATGAAAGATGAGAAAGACATAACCAAACTGTTCCACAACCGCTTATCGGATGCCGAAATGCCGGTGTGTGAAGGCTTTTGGGAAGAGCTTGAAGAGGAGTTGCAAGCCACTTCCACTCCCACTCTGTTCCGCACATTCCGCCCCTCCGGTGCCATTGCGGCAGCTGTGGCTGCACTGCTGGTTGCCGCTTCGGTCACTCTATTCCGGCTCTACACGCCTGAAAAGGTGTTGCACGATGCAGTAGCAATCGAGGAATCTGCCCGTCCGGAGAGCCTTCAAACGGCTCAAGCAATGCCGACGGAGGAGGAACTTATGCCGACAGAAACGGTCAACAGTCAGGACAATCGAAGCACTCAGCTTCTCCACACCGGCACGCCGACCGGCCTTCAATCCACAGATGAAGAAGAGGATATGGTGTCTGTAGAGCTATCCATCACCATTCTGCAACCCCTTTCCAGACAACAGAAAAGGGACAACGAAGCCGTCTGCATGGCACAACAAGCGGCCGGAAAGGATGGTCAACCGATACAAAAGCAGGGAAATCTGTTGCCGGAGGTTGAGACAGCAGAAGAGGCAGACGAGGGTAAGAAGCGTGGCGGCTCGTGGTCATGGAAGGTGGGAATGGGGACAGGTACACCTGACGCCCCGCTTACTGCCTCGATTGGCGTGGAACACAGTGTGAATGATTACTTTGCTCTGGAGACAGGAATAGAATATCATCTGCTGGAAGAGAGCGGTCGAAAGCTACATTCGGTATCGGTCCCATTGCGTATGAATCTCTATCCGATGCCTGCCAAACGAACCGGACTCTACCTGACGGCAGGGGTGAGTGCCGAAAAATGTGTGGCTGGCGGGGCAGATAACAGCCTGTCGGCCGAACCAATTCAGCTGTCGGTAGCGGCAGGAGCAGGTATTCGTCACAAAATCAATGAGCGATTGGCTCTGTTTGCAGAATCCACCGTATCGCATCACTTTGGCGATGATTCACCTCTGCAATCGCTCCGAGCTGCCCACTCACTCAACTTCAATTTGCTTTGCGGCCTGCGTGCCACCTTCTAAAACCGGAACATCGCCATGCACTATCTCATCATCGACCTGCTGTTCTGTCTGCCTCTCTCCGCCTCTGCGCAGGAGTGGACACGGCAGGATTCCATACGCCTACAGAAAATATTACAGCGTGAAGGGGAAATCAGGTTGAACCCGGAAGCTGTTCAAGAATTGAAAAGAAGCTTCAACGAAGAGGTTCCACGCGCCTATAGCAACAAGCCGTGGCTGGACTTTCAGCTGGCTTTGCCTGGAGAGAAACGAAGTGGAAAGAATCTTTTCAGCAGTCCGCTTCCCGAACGATATAATCAGGCTATGCACTTCACTCTGCCTCTAGAAGCCAATGGTCTGAAGCCTTCCGGACTCGATTTGATGCTTCCGTTTACCAAGGAGTTCTGGACATTCAGGAAGAATCTTCGACGAGCGCGCACGTTGGAAGTGCTCCGTTCCTATGCAGATTCCACTCAGACGGCACTTCTCTTCCCCTCTTCTGATAGAGAGAATGAGGTCAAAGAGTGAGCCATCTCAACCTCTTTTCCTCTTTAATGGGAGTGAAACGTTAACAATCACTAACTGAGCAGTAAAATCTCTTGCCATGAGTAGCGTTTCCGGTTGAAATTTCATAGCTTTGCTTCCACCTTAATAACAACCAGAAAAACATCACTACTATGGCAGCAATAGCACTTGACATAGGTGGAACCAAAATTGCAAGCGCCATCTTCCTACCCAATGGCGAGATGTTATACTATCGGAAACGGCTACTACAAGGCAGAACCGGTAGCGAAGTGGGCAGACTCGCAGCCGACATTCTCGCGGAACTACTATCCAAAGCACGCCGTAAACACATCACCATAGAGTGCATCGGCGTATGTATTCCCGGTATTGCTTACTCAAAAACTCGCCGTGTGTGGGCACCCAACATCCCCGGATGGGAGGACTATCCACTGTACGATGACCTGCGAGGTGTTACTCCGGAGGAGATTGACATCTTCATCGATAGCGACCGTACATGCTACATATACGGTGAGATGTGGCTTGGAGCAGCCATCAACTGCCACAGTGCTATCTTCATTGCCGTAGGCACCGGTATAGGAGCCGGCATTATTGTGGACGGTAGAATGCTGCATGGTGCCAGCGATATCATAGGCGCAACGGGTTGGATGGCCTTACAACTGCCCTACGACAAGGAGTATGATGCCTGCGGATGCTTTGAATACTACGCATCGGGTAACGGTATTGGAGCCAGAGCACGCGATGCAGTCCGTGCAGATAAGGCCTATCAAGGCTGTTTGCGCAAGAAACCAATCCGACGAATCACCGCCCATGACGTGTTTGCAGCCTATAACGAAGGCGACCCCATTGCCACCTCTGTACTGAAAAAGGCCGTACAGATGTGGGGAATGGCAGCAGCCAACTTAGTAAGTATCCTCAATCCAGAGAAGATAATCTGGGGCGGAGGCGTATTCGGACCGGCAATCAATCTCATTGATGACATCTATCAAGAGGCATGTAAGTGGGCACAACCCATCAGTATAAAGCAGGTCGAGTTTGTTCCATCCGGCCTATCGGGGCACTCTGGTTTGACCGGAGCTGCCTACTTAGCCATCAAGAATAAGACATATGAACTGAAATTTTAAGCATCTGTATGGAGAAGAGTTTTAATAAGAATCGGGTTTTTACGGCCGCTTGTATCGGCATGTGTTTCTTTGGAATCGCCATGATTACACTAGGAGCTGTACTTCCGGCGCTCACAGAGAAGCTGAGTTTGGACAATCTGCAGGCCACCGCACTGGTTGCGTTCCTGCCTTTGGGTATGTTGGTCGGCTCATTGGTGTTCGGCCCGATTGTGGACAGATACGGACACAAGGCACTTCTGATACCCAGCTGTATCGTGGTTTGGGCGGGATTACTAGGACTTTCATGCTTCAGCAGCATCCCTTTGTTGCAGCTATCCATCGTATGTATCGGTCTGGGAGGAGGAATCCTGAATGGAGAGACCAATGCTTTAGTAGCAGATATCTATGACGAGAACGAGAAAGGTTCGCGACTCAGTTTCCTTGGAGTTTTCTATGGACTGGGAGCTTTAGGCATCCCCTCCCTACTGAGTTTCCTCTCTGAATACTATTCGTTTGAGACAATATTGCAAGGAATAGGCCTCCTCATGCTGGTGGGAATCCTGTTCTGTCTGCCCATACGTTTCCCTGCTCCTAAGCAAGCGCAGGGATTCCCCATCAAAGAAGGAGTGAAGTTACTTAAAGAGAAGGGCTTACTATTGCTCAGCTTCATCCTCTTTTTTCAGAGCGGAATCGAGAGCGTATGCAACAACTGGTCGGCTCTGTACTTCAATCAGAGCACCTCGATACCCGAAAATCAGGCACTGCTTACGCTTACCTGTATGCTTATCGGCATGACTGTGGCTCGCATGTTGCTGGTTGTTCTGTTTAAGAAGATTAAGCAAGAATTGGTTCTGACCTACAGTCTGCTGCTCACCATCGTAGGCTATGCCCTGCTGACATTCTCACCCGACGTGATTCGTGCCTGCACCGGTATGACATTGATTGGCGCCGGACTGGCATCCACCTTCCCCGTCATCTTCAGTATTTTAGGCAGCAGATACCCCACTCTGTCGGGAACAGCCTTCAGTGTAGCCCTTGTGGTGGCACTTATAGGGCAGAATGTGATGAACAGCACGATGGGCATTGCGTCACAACAGTTAGGCAGCGTCATCTATCCCTACTTCATGATTGGCTCCCTCTGCCTCATGTTACTCCTATTTAAAATAACACTCAAAAAATAATTTACCAACCCATTTAATTAAATCATAAGAGTTATGTTAGCACTAGAATGGCTTAAAAATGCCCACGGCATTATGGAGAAGCTGGAAGCAACCCAGCTCGAAAACGTAAAGAAAGCGGCCACCGCCATGGCCGATTCTATTGAAGCAGGACGTTGGGTGCACACCTTTGGTTGCGGTCATGCCACTATTCCTGTGGAAGAGATGTACCCCCGTATCGGAAGTTTTGTCGGATTCCACCCACTCTGTGAGCTTCCGTTGACCTTCTTCACTCAGATTATCGGCCAGATGGGTATCCATCAATTCCTCTTTCTGGAACGAGCAGAAGGTTATGGACAAACCATCATGAAGAACTATGACTTCGACAGCAAGGATTGCATCTGGATATTCTCCCACACCGGCATCAACGCTGTCAACATTGATGTTGCTCTTGAAGCCAAAAAGAGAGGCATGAAGGTCATCGTTTATGGCTCGGCCGAGCAGACGGGAGACAAGCCCAGTCGTCACTCCAGTGGTAAGAACTTATTCCAACTGGCCGACATCGTGGTAGACTCATGCGTGCCTTTGGTTGATGCTTCTGTGCCTTTGAAGAATCACTTCGACAAGGTTGGCCCCCTCTCTACCCTCGGTTTTGTCACACTGGTATGGATGACCATCACCACCGTTGCCGAGATTCTGGAGGAACGAGGCGTTAAACTTTACATCCATCCCTCGCACAACGTACCCGGCGACACCACCGCTCACGAGCGTCTGGATGCTGCCATTGCCGAGTATCAAAAGCGCGTAAAATGCCTATAAAGCACTAACGTTCAAAGAACTTTCTCTCTCAGAAAGCTAAAATAAATTTAAGGTTAATACTTCGCGAAGGCGGATAAAGCCAACCTCTGCACACACGCAAGGTTGCTTATCCGCCTTTTCATGTGTCCTCATTTCACCACTCATCCTCACCCCTTCCAGGAGTGTTCCTGGGTCATATAACGACTGATGAAAAGAAGAAAGGCTTTCTTCTTTCAGTTAAAAGGCTTTCTTCTATTCAACAAAGGTAATTTGATGGCGGATGAGTAGTGAAATGAGAAGAGATGAGGGGGCAACTGAAGTGGGATGAGAAGTAGTTTAAGCGGAAAACGGAATGGGGAAAGGGAAAAACGCAGAGGGGAACGAGTACGGGCTAAGAGGTAAAAAGGTGGGAATGAGGAGGGAGGAAAGTGCGGGAGGAGAATTAAAAGGGCATTTTCTTTTTATCTGAGGCAGAATTGCGTTATCTTTGCCGTCAATAAATTTCCTGAAAGAGAAGTTGGGTTCGTGCAGCTTCCGGTTTCGGGTCGATGAGAAACTAATTTACTGATGTAACGATATGAAAAGAATAAGCATTGCAATGCTTCTCTGCCTCTGCACACTATTGGTAGGGGCACAAGGCAAAAAGGTGTTGGAGTTAAAAGAGGTAGTAGGCGGAGCGTTCCGCTCGGAAAATATTTATGGTGTCATCCCCATCCCGGGCGATGGTGAGCACTATTCACAGATGAATCGCGAGGGAACTCAGGTCATCAAGTACTCATTCAAGAGCGGAAAGCAGGTAGAAGTGCTGTTCGATGCCGCCACAGCTCGTGAATGTCCCTTCAAGCGGTTCGACAGTTACAGCTTCTCGCCCGACGGCAGCAAGCTGCTGATTGCCACACAAACCACCCCCATCTATCGCCACTCGTACACTGCGGTGCACTATTTGTACAGTCTGAAACGCAACCTGGAGGGGAAAATCAACAACGTGGTGGAGCGACTGTCTGACGGCGGACCGCAACAGGTTCCCGTTTTCTCGCCCGACGGAAACATGGTAGCCTTTGTGCGTGACAACAACATCTACCTGGTGAAACTGCTCTATGGCAACAGTGAAAGCCAGGTGACAGAGGACGGAAAACGCAACCAAGTGCTGAACGGTATCCCCGACTGGGTCTATGAGGAGGAGTTTGCCATGGATCGTGCCCTGGAGTTCAGTGCCGATAGTAAGATGCTGGCCTACATCCGGTGGGACGAAAGTGCCGTGCCATCTTACAACTTCCCGCTGTTTGCCGGCGAACGCCCGCACATCAGCTCCTACGAGAAGTACCCCGGCGAGTACGTCTATAAGTACCCGAAAACGGGTGAAGTCAACTCCAAAGTGTCGGTACACAGCTTTGATATCAAGTCGAAAGTAACCCGCAAAATCAATGTCCCGCTGGACGAGGACGGCTACATTCCCCGCATTCGCTTCACCAAAGATGCCAACAAGTTGGCTGTCATGACGCTGAACCGCCACCAGAACCGTCTTGACCTCTACTTCGCAGACCCACGAAGCACGGTTTGCAAGCTGATTCTTCGCGACGAGAGTGACAAGTACATCAAGGAAGCAACCTTTGATAACATCTGTTTCTACGACCAAAACTTCAGCTTCTTGAGCGAGCGAAACGGTTACAACCATCTCTACTGGTACACCATGAACGGCAACCTGCAGAAGCAAGTGACCGACGGGCAGTTTGAAGTGAAAGAGTTCATCGGGTATGATGCACAGACAGGTTCCTTCTTCTTCACCAGCAATGAGGAGAGCCCGCTGCGTAAGGCTGTCTATAAAGTGGACCGCAAAGGCAAGAAGACAAAGCTCTCGGCACAGGTCGGTACCAACAATGCCCAGTTCAGCACAGACCTGAAGTACTTCATGAATCGCTACAGCAACCTGAACACACCTACCGTCATCACCCTTAACGACTGCAACGGTAAGGTTCTCACTACGCTGATTGACAACCAAAAGCTGCAAAACAAACTGGCTGCATATGCCATGCCGCAGAAGGAATTCTTCACTTTTACCACCCAACAAGGCACCCAATTGAACGGTTGGATGATGAAGCCTGCCGACTTCAACGCCAACAAAAAATATCCCGTATTGCTTTATCAATACAGTGGACCCGGCTCTCAGCAGGTATTGGATCAGTTCAGTGTGAGCTGGGAAACCTACATGGCCTCACATGGATACATCGTTGTCTGCGTGGATGGTCGGGGAACCGGCGGACGCGGAGCCGAGTTTGAAAAGTGTACCTACCTCTCTCTAGGCGTAAAAGAGGCTGAAGACCAAGTGGAAACAGCCCTCTTCATGAGCAATCAGCCCTACGTAGACAAGGCACGCATCGGCATCTGGGGATGGAGCTATGGCGGCTATATGACGATTATGAGCATGAGTGAAGGACGACCGGTATTCAAGGCCGGTGTAGCCGTAGCACCGGTAACCGACTGGAACTACTACGATACCATCTATGGAGAACGCTTCATGCGCACACCCAAAGAGAACACCTCCGGCTATGAGGCCTCCTCTGCCTTCCACCGAGCCGAACAGCTGAACGGCAACCTGTTACTGGTGCACGGCATGGCCGACGACAACGTTCACTTCCAAAACTGTGCAGAATATGCCGAGCGACTGGTTCAGTTGGGCAAACAGTTCGACATGCACGTCTACACCAACCGCAACCACAGCATCTACGGAGGTAACACACGGCTGCATCTGTACACCAAAATCACCAACTTCTTCGACAGAGAATTGCTGCAAAAATAACCTTAATTACCCGCCCATGAAAGACAGAGTACGCAAACCGGAATGGCTGAAGATAAGCATCGGTGCCAACGAGAGATACACAGAAACCAAACGCATCGTGGAATCACACTGCCTGCACACCATCTGCAGCAGCGGCCGATGCCCCAACATGGGTGAGTGTTGGGGCAAAGGGACAGCCACCTTTATGATAGGAGGAAACATCTGTACCCGAAACTGTAAGTTCTGTAACACCCTTTCGGGCAAGCCCCTACCGCTGGATGAACACGAACCGGCACACGTGGCAGAGAGCATCAAACTGATGAAGTTGAGCCATGCCGTGATAACCTCTGTCGACAGAGATGACCTTCCTGACCTGGGAGCCTCCCATTGGGCTGCCACCATTCGGGAGATACGTCGACAAAATCCTGACACCACCATCGAGGTGCTGATACCTGACTTCCAGGGGCGTAGTGAACTGATAGCCCAGGTGATTGAGGCCGGTGCCGACATCATCTCACATAACATGGAAACCGTACGCCGCATCACTCCCCTGGTACGCAGTGCCGCACGCTACGAGACCAGCCTTGAGGTGCTGAAGCAGGTGGCCTTAAGCGGCACAACAACCAAATCCGGTATCATGGTGGGCCTGGGTGAAAGCACAACAGAGGTGGAGGAACTGATGGACGATTTGCGAGCCATCGGGTGTCATATTCTCACCATCGGGCAATACCTCCAGCCCTCACACCGCCACTATCCTGTAGCAGAATACGTTACCCCCGAGCAATTTGCCCGCTACAAACAGATTGGATTGGAGAAGGGATTCAAGCAAGTGGAGAGTGCCCCGCTGGTACGCTCCTCCTACCACGCAGAGAAGAATGTCTTTTTATTGCACAAAAAAGAGCAACAGAAGTGAACTTTTGTTGCACAGGGTTGTTCTAAAAGAAACGACAACTACAAACAGAAATGATTCAAAAAAAGACTTTATCCTATAAGTACAACATGGCTATGGGATTGATTCCCGTTGTCATTTTCTTCCTTTTGTGTGAATTCCTTCCGCACGACGTGGCCATCTATATCAGTACCGCTTGTGCACTGTCGGCCTCTCTACTGGCTCATCTGACACAAAAGAAACAGCCCATACCGCTGCTGCTCTATGGCACTACGGGCATGCTGGTGTTGCTCTCTCTCACCCATCTGCTGGTGCACTGCAGCTGTAACTCCACACTCTATGCCATCACGATGGAGATAAGTGTAGCCATTCCGGCCATCCTGATACTCATCAACCGGAAACGATTCGTCAGACTGAAGAACCGAAGCCGGAAAGATACATTCAAGCATCTCTTTTCACGCAGTGCCGAAGCGTGCATCGTGTCAGCTCGGTTGACCACTATACTGGTTGCCCTGCACCTGCTCATCATCTTCATCTGCCTGCTCTTCTTTCGCCCGTTCGGAGAGGGACTCCGGCTTGTACTCTTCCGCATTGCGCCTCCTACGCTGTTTGTACTCATCATTTTGCTGAACCACCTCATACTCAAAGCATTCAACAAACTGATGGAGCGCACCCCCTTCCTGCCCATAGTCAACAAAGAGGGCAACGTCATAGGGCGCTGTTTGGCGGAAGAGGCACGCAAGCATCCCGGCAAGTACCTGCACCCTGTCATACGCATTGCTGTATCAACTCACGGAATGGTCTACCTGGCTCCCCGCCCGCAAAGCGTCCTGACCGAAGCCGGTAAGATGGACATCAGCCTAGAAACCCTCCTCTACTATGGCGAAAGCCTGGAAGAGGGACTGAACAGACTGCTGCGGGAAGAGTTTCCCGAAGCACCCATAGAGAACCTGCATTTCCATTTTATGTACCACCATCAGACAACTGATAGCAATCGCTTGGTCTACTTCTTCACCTTATCCCTGGAGAATGAAGAACAACTTCGGAGCGGGCAAAAAAAAGACGGAAAGCTCTGGACCTTCCGTCAAATAGATTATAACCTGAACCGTAACTACTTCTCCAGCAGCCTGGAGTACGAGTACGATGAGTTGAAGCAGATTATTTATACAAGAGAAAAATACAAGGAACCTTAGTCAAATCAGGTCTCCCCGCCTGCCACTCCTTCACCGACTTGGTCTTTATGTACTCGCCCTCGCAAGTAATGTTGGCTGCAATGCAGAGCTTTGTCTGCGGGCGACAGTTCTGCAATATATCCTCCAACATCTTGTTGTTACGATAGGGCGTCTCTATAAAGAGCTGTGTCTGATGCTCATTATAGATGCGTTGCTCCAACTGTTTCAGACGTTTGGCACGCTCAGCCGGCTCTATAGGCAGATAACCGTGGAATGCAAAGCTCTGCCCATTGAAACCGGACCCCATTACAGAGAGAATGATGGACGAGGGACCAACCAACGGGATCACCTTCAGTCCCTTACGCTGTGCCAAGGCCACCACATCTGCTCCCGGGTCTGCCACGGCCGGACATCCGGCTTCTGAAATCACACCCATCGACTCTCCCGCCTGCAACGGCTTCAAGTAGCCGGAAATCTCCTCCGGCGAAGTGTGCTTGTTCAGCGGATAAAAGCTCAGTGTATCAATATCTATCCCCTTATCCACCTTCTTCAGAAAGCGACGCGCCGAGCGCACGTCCTCCACAATGAAGTGACGAATACCCAAGATAATCTCTTTGTTATAAGCCGGAAGCACCTGCTCAATGGGGGTATCACCCAGCGTAACGGGAAGAAGATAGAGTGAAGCCATAGTCAATCAATACTTATCCATAGATAATGTTTCCATTCTCATCCTTATACTCATCCAAGCCCTTCTCGTAAGTAGCCATGGCACGAAGACTCATGCCTACGCTAGAGAAGCCACCGTCGTGGTAAAGGTTCTGCATAGTAACCTTGCGGGTCAGGTCAGAGAACATCACGATGCAATAGTCTGCACACTCATCTGCCGAAGCATTACCCAGAGGCGACATGCGGTTGGCAAAGTCAAACAACTTGTCCATTCCCTTCACACCCGAGCCAGCAGTAGTCATGGTAGGTGACTGCGAAATGGTGTTTACGCGCACGTGATGCTCGCGACCATAAATATAACCAAAGCTGCGTGCAATGCTTTCCAGCAGAGCCTTGGCATCAGCCATATCATTATAACCATAGAATGTGCGCTGTGCAGCCACATAACTCAGTGCCAAGATGCTACCATAGTCGGCAATGGCATTCAACTTCTTGGCAGCCTGAATCATCTTATGAAACGATACAGCCGAGATGTCCAACGTCTTCGACAACATATCATAATCCAGGTCATCGTAAGTACGCTTCTTGCGAACGTTGGGTGACATGCCAATGGAGTGGAGCACGAAATCGACCTGACCGCCCAGCACCTCCATCGAGCGACGGAACACCTCTTCCAAATCCTCCACACTGGTAGCATCGGCAGGAATCACCTCACACCCCAGCTTCTCAGCCAGAGCCGACACCTCACCCATGCGAACCGCTACGGGAGTGTTCGACAGCGTGATGGTAGCACCCTCTTCCACGGCCTTTTCTGCCACCTTCCATGCGATGGACTGCTCATTTAACGCACCAAAAATAATACCTTTCTTACCTTTCAATAAATTATAACTCATACCTATTCAAAATTTTAATGACGAGAGGAAAGCCTTCCACCTCATCGGTTTAGCGGCCGCAAAGATAGCTGTTTTTCACAAAACTGCCAAAAGTGTGCAATTTTGAAGGCATCCCGCCATCCCCCTACCCACCCCTTATCACCTCCTTACCAACTCCATTACTCCTTCATCACACACTCGGTACTGCTTCGATATACATTCGGTAAAGTACTGATATTCCAAGGATATAGCATATAAATATCGAAGCAATACCGAATGTATAAGGGGGAAGGTAGGGGGAGGAAAGGAGGAGGAAGGAAGGTTAGAAGAGGGTATGAAAAAGGCTTAAAAAAGGCATAAAGCAGCTTGCCTTGGTTATGAAAGCCAAAGCAGGCAACCAGGGATTCTGCCCGAATCAACAGGTTTTCTTTCTGATTTTCAACCTCCTATCAGTTGTTTGTAGCGTGTAAGCAGATGGCGCACAATTTCTGTCTCGCTGCTATCCGGCCTCAACCCGTAGAGTTTTAGTACTGCACAGTCCAGATTTTTGTGGGCACGACGTAGAGCAGGCGGCATGTAGCGGGGGTCGTAGAGGTCGGCAAGACAGTCACCTTTAGCCTCTTGTGCAGCACGAATATTGAGAATCTCCTGCATCAGTTCCGCGATTTGTTGTTGCGAGCCATCTGTTTGTGGCCATGGGAAGCTATTGTAAACGATTTCTTTAGAATAGCGATAGCGCATCTCTAACCTTCCACATGTCTCACGCATCCAAGCCATGTGCGCACTGCTACTCAATATTCCTAAATGATACACTGTGGCGTTGGGTATGGTTTGCACCTGATTGGTACACACCGTGTCTCCATGAAAGAATGCCATGGGTATGTACTCCCGTCGCTCACCCGATACGGCAGGGATGGCTATATAGTTGTCGGGATTCTTTGTATCACGGAAAGTCATAGGCCGCTCCGCCAATTTCTGAGAAGCTTTATCTTTCATAGCCAACCTATTCAAGCGGCACTGTTCCACACGAGCCAGTACCTTGGGGTATTTCTTTACTTCAGAAATAGGAGTATCTACCAGCCAAAGAGCATAACGCATCTTATTGTAAAGCACCTCCTTGCCTCCGATGAGTCGTTTTATCAAGTGCGGGCAATTCTCAAAATCTTTCAACTCTTCAGGTTCTATTTTTAGTGCTCCTCCATCAAGAGGAACGTTACCATTATCCATTTCAGGCGCATCACACAGAGGTTTGGTACGTGGAGGCACATAGATGTCGGGGCGGTCTTTCAGATAACCATTGATGTTACTGCACGCTGTTGCTACCCCATCTGTATAGATATACTTGCATTTACGGCTCTTATTCCCGAATCCAATGATGACACAGTACACCGCAGCAGTATCTTCTGTCTCGCTTTCCCAAATGAAAGTGGTATGTGCAAAGTTTATCTTCACCGGCAGGTTCATCCACAAGGCATGCGTCTGTTCACCTTGTGTAATGCTGTTGGTTGAGACGAAAGCACACTCTATATCAGTCCCTTGTATATAGTCTGCTGTTTTCTTGTACCAGCAAGCCACATAGTCAATATCTTTATAGGTAAAGATTTCTGCAATCTCTTTCTTCTGCTCCGGAGTTTGATAAGCGCGTCCTGCAAACGGTGGATTTCCAACAATATAGCTCAGTTCTCTCGGCTTTACGATGTCGTTCCAGTCTGTACGTAAGGCATTGGCGTTGTGAATGTGTGTCTGACGGGTAAGGGGCAGGAAATCATCCTCAAGGGTAATCATGTGATTAGTTTCATCACGCATTTGGTTTTCGGCAATCCACATAGCTGTTTTGCCCACATTCACGGCAAAGTCATTTATTTCTATGCCGTAGAACTGTTCTATACTTACCTTGACGGGGTTTCGCAACTCACCCAGCATGGTTTGCCCATGGTAAAGCATACGTATCACTTGATTTTCCAACCGCCGCAAAGAGAGGAACGTTTCAGTAAGGAAGTTACCGCTACCACAAGCCGGATCTAGCACACGAATGGAGGCAAGTTTCTGTTGATAGGCCTCCAACTTGCGGGCACGAGAAGGGGTATCGGGAAGCGTCATGAGTGCGTTCAGTTCTTCTGTAAGGTCATCAAGGAACAGAGGACCGATGAGTTTATGGATGTTCTCTACCGAGGTATAGTGCATTCCACCCTTGCGACGTTCCTGAGGGTTCAGTGTATTCTCAAACAAAGCGCCGAAAATGGTAGGAGAAATCTCACTCCAGTTGAATCCGTAGCTGGCCTTCTCCAGTAGCAAGGTTCGTAGCTCGTCAGTAAACATCGGTATCTCAATAGGATGCTCCACTTCGCTAAACAGACCGCCATTCACATAAGGAAAGTCCAGCAGTTCCGGGCGTTCAAACTTGCTTCGTCTCTCTTCCGGAGTGTCCAGGATACGAAACAGGCGGATGAGTGCATCGCGCAGGTCGGCTGCAGCATACAGGGAGAGATAATCATGGAACATGTCTTTTTTCTTCTTAAACACATTCGCATCCTCGGCATAGAGGCAGAACACTAAGCGTACGCAAAGTACATTGAGTGAACGCAAGTCTGCTTCGGTGGGAGTGTCGCCATATTGCAACAAGAGTTTGTCGTACAGTTCACCTACCAATTTGCCGGCCTTTACGCTTACTTGTTCTTCACTCTGTACATGGGAGCTTTCTGCATCTACAAGAAATTGCAGGCGATGCAGTTCACTAGGAAGATTCTCCAGCAGTACTACTTCCGGAGGGTCATTCGGGTGCTCCATGTCATGGATATGAAACTCGCGGAAGTTACACACCACTATCCACTTAGGGTGTTCGCTTACGGGCAGCCCCAGCACATAACGGTGAGCTTGCTGAAAGGGTGTAAGCTTCTCCTTCAAGCCGCTCTGCTTGTCGGGCTTAGTGAGATCTACATGACTTCCCTTCTGCTCTATCATGACTCGGGTAGCAGGAATACGCCCGTCCACGAAGCGCTTACTCTCTTCCACTTTTAGTGAATCCTCGAAGCTGATGAGTTCTTCAGGCATGGCAATGCCGTAGCAGTCGCGTAACAAGGCCATCCAGAACGGTTCGGCCTGCCCCTTTTCATAGCCTCTATTGCTCCAACGATGCACAAAGTCAGCAGCCTTTTTCTTTTGTTCTATGTGTTTCGCCCTTTTGGGCAGTTCATAGATTAGAGATTTAGCCATAGTGCTATTTGTTTTGCAGCCTTTGCTATCTCCCTATATTCAGTTTCGGCATTTCACATACGGGCACAAAAAACGCGAGCGATTCACTTGCTCACGTTGTGGCCCTGAGACTGCCAATTAAGGAAACAAGTCACGCCCGCGCTAGATATAGCGCAGACATTCACGACTTGTTCACATCCTTAATCTTTATTGAAATTTCTCAGGTTTCAACGTGAATAGAACAAATAGCAAATGCTATGTTAATAATCTTATAAACAGTTCCGCTTGCCGCTGCAGGCGGATACGGGGCAAAGTTAAAGGTTTTATTGATATGGTAAGCACCGGAGGGGAATTATTCTTAAAAATAACTGAATTCGGCAGATGGTTTGAAAGAGCGGTGCCGTAGGTACTATAGTAACCGCGGGCTTTTAAGCCCATGGTAGTGATATCTTTACACTTCTTGCGTCTGTAAAGACGCGGTCTGTAAGACTACTATAGCCTCCGGCCCCGTCTTCCAGACGGATGGATAGGAATCGAGTACCCTATCCACGGACTTGAAAGTCCGCGGTTATTGAAAGTGTCCTTACCACCTGGTCTTTCAGACCATCTACCGGACTGACTTTAAAAATACCCCCTCTTGCACAGGTTGGGAGGGGGAAGTTTACTGCTTGCGAACAGCTGGCAGACTTATTCCGGCGAGGCGGCACATTAGAAGGGAGAATGCACAAGATGGCATCTTGTGTTGCATAAGATGGCATCTTGTGCAGCATAAGATGCCAACTTGTGCAGAGGCGGAAAGAGTGGGAAGGGCGGGAAGAGTAAGAGAAGCGGGCGGAAAAGTTGCAAGGCGTGGACAGTTGTTGTATATTTGTCTCGCCAAATATATTTATGATGAAACTATTTACCACGGTAGAGATACCCAAGAAGATAATGTGCTTGTCGCATGCCGATAGGGTGCTGATGTTCGGCTCTTGCTTTGCCACTGAGATGGGAAAAAGACTGGAGGAGGCTAAGTTCAGGTGCGACGTGAATCCTTACGGTGTGCTGTACAATCCGTTCTCCATCGCCACGGCCATTCGGGAGATTGCAGCGGGAAAGCGGTATGAGGCCGGGGAGCTGTTTCTGCACGAGGGATGCTGGCACAGCAGCATGCACCACGGCAGTTTCTCTTCACCCTGTCGGGAAGAGGTGTTGGAGAGCATCAACAGCCGACTAGAGGCGGCTCAGCGGAATCTTAAAGAGGCTGACTGCCTGATGCTTACCTGGGGCAGTGCTTACGTCTACGAAAGCAAGAGAGACGGGCGTGTGGTGGGCAACTGTCACAAACTTCCGGAGCGGGAGTTCTACAGAAGGAGGCTACAGGTGGAGGAGATTGTGAAGGTGTACAAGGCTCTGCTTGAAGAGCTGTTACAAACCTCTCCCAACCTGCAGTTACTCTTCACCGTCAGCCCCATTCGCCATGTGCGCGACGGTCTGCATGAGAACCAGCTGAGCAAGGCAGTACTGCTGCTGGCGGTGGAGGAACTTCAGCGGCTGTTTCCCGACAACCTCTGTTACTTCCCTGCATATGAGCTGGTGTTGGACGAGTTGCGCGACTACCGTTTCTTTGCCGACGACCTGGTACATCCGTCACAAATGGCCGTGGAGTATGTGTGGCAACGCTTCTGCGAACATTGCCTATCGCCCGAAGCTCTTAAACTGATGGAGCAGGTGGAGGAGATAAGGAAGGCTTTGCAGCATAAACCCTTCCGGCCTGAAAGCGAGGCTTATCAAGGCTTTATAAGACAAATAGTGTTAAAAATAGAGCAACTTACAGAAAAATACCCGTACTTAGTCCTCGAAAATGAGAGAGAACTATGTCGTACACGATTGAACAAATAACAGAAGCCATTGGTGCTAAACGAGTTGGAGAAGCATCGGCAACCATAGATTGGTTACTGACAGACAGCCGCTCACTGAACTTTCCGGAAGAGACCCTTTTCTTTGCCCTGTCCACCAAGCGTAACAGTGGTGCACGCTATATCCCTGAGCTGTTGAGTCGGGGTGTACGTAACTTTGTAGTGACCGAAGAGGATTATGAGAAGTTGAAGAGCAGTCAAGCCCTCGCTCCCCAACCCGAGGCAGAGAGTTGTTTGGGTAGTGCTAACTTCCTACTGACTGCCTCTCCGCTGAAAGCCTTGCAAAAGCTGGCTGAGCAGCATCGTGGACAGTTTCGGATACCGATTGTAGGCATTACAGGCAGTAACGGAAAGACCATTGTAAAGGAGTGGCTTCATCAGTTGCTGGGCAGCAGTCGTCGCATTGTACGCTCTCCCCGCAGTTACAACTCACAGATAGGCGTCCCCCTCTCGGTCTGGCAACTCAATGAAGAGACAGAGTTGGGCATTTTCGAAGCCGGCATATCCGAGCCTGGTGAGATGCGGGCACTGGAAAACATCATTCGCCCCACCATCGGCATACTGACACACATTGGCGGAGCACATCAGGAGAACTTCTTTACATTGCAAGAGAAGTGCATGGAGAAGCTTACGCTGTTCAGAAACTGTGACGTGATTATCTATAACGGTGACGATGAGTTCATCAGCAACTGTGTCTCCAAGTCTATGCTCTCTGCCAAGGAGATTGCCTGGAGTCGGACAGACATGGAGCGTCCCCTCTTTATAAGTAAGGTGGAAAAGAAGGAGAACTGTACCGAGATTGCCTATCGCTACTTGGCCATGGATAACCGCTTTACCCTTCCCTTTATTGACGATGCCAGCATTGAGAACGCTTTGCACTGCCTGGCTGCCTCACTCTACCTGATGCTGTCACCGGAAGAGATAACCAACCGGATGGCTCATCTGGAACCGGTGGCTATGCGCCTGGAGGTGAAAGAGGGCAAGAATGGTTGTCTGCTGATTAACGACTCTTATAACAGTGACCTGGGAGCACTGGACATTGCACTAGACTTTCTTTACCGGCGTTCACAGACCATTGGGCTGAAGCGCACTTTGATTCTGTCCGACATACTGGAGACCGGGCAAAACACCTCCACCCTTTACCGCCTGGTGGCTCAGCTGGTACACAGTCGAGGAATTGAACGCATTGTGGGAGTGGGGCAGGAAATCAGTCTGTGTGCAGACAGGTTCGGCATGGAGAAACAGTTCTTCCGCACAACGGAAGCTCTGCTGGAAGCCATTCAGAAAGGTGAACTGAAGCTGGAGAATGAAATCATCCTGATAAAAGGTGCCCGAAAGTTTGGGTTCGATGCCTTGACAGAGGTGCTGGAGAAGAAGGTGCATGAAACCATTCTGGAAGTAAATTTGGGTGCCATGGTAGAGAACCTCAACCGATACCGCAGCTATCTCAAGCCGGAGACCAAGATGGTCTGCATGGTGAAAGCATCGGCCTATGGAGCAGGCTCTTACGAGGTGGCGAAGACACTACAAGAACATCGAGCAGACTATCTGGCCGTGGCCGTGGCTGACGAAGGCTCGGAACTGCGCAAAGCAGGTATCACAGCCAACATCATCATCATGAATCCGGAGCTGACTGCCTTCAAGACTATGTTTGATTATAAACTGGAGCCAGAGGTGTATAGTTTCCATCTGTTGGAAGAGCTGATACAGGCTGCAGAGAAAGAGGGTATCACGCAGTTCCCCATCCATGTGAAGCTGGACACAGGCATGCACCGTTTGGGTTTCTTACCCGAGGAGGTGCCACAGTTGATAGAACGGTTGAAGGCTCAGAATGCTGTGTTGGTGCGTTCGGTATTCTCTCATCTGGTAGGCAGTGACTCTGCCGGTTTTGATGACTTCACTCGGAAGCAAATCAGTTGTTTCGACCAGGCCTCATCACTGTTACAAGCCTCATTTCCTCATAAGATATTGCGCCATATCTGTAACTCTGCCGCCATAGAGCGTTTCCCAGAATGGCAGTTTGACATGGTGCGACTGGGACTTGGCCTCTACGGCATCAATCCTATAGACAATGGGGTAATGAGTAATGTAAGCACACTGAAGACGACCATCTTGCAGATTCATGATGTGCCGCAGGAGGATACTGTGGGGTACAGTCGGAAAGGTACGCTGAGCCGTCCGTCACGCATTGCAGCGCTGCCCATTGGTTATGCCGACGGTTTGGACAGACGGTTGGGCAACAGGCTGGGTTACTGCTTGGTGCGAGGCCAAAAGGCTCCGTATGTAGGCAACATCTGCATGGATGTCTGCATGATTGATGTTACAGAGATTGATTGCCGTGAAGGAGATTCGGTAGAAATCTTCGGCGACCACCTGCCCGTCTCCGTCTTGTCAGACCTCTTGGGTACCATTCCTTATGAAGTGCTCACCGGCGTTTCCACACGAGTGAAGCGAGTCTATTATCAAGACTGATGCAGGAAGGCAGCTATCTCCTCTGCTTTATCCACCAGCAAAGCGGGCTGATAGGAAGCCAACTCCTCACGCGAGCGAAATCCCCAGCACACTCCACAAGCATCAACTTGTGCACGAGTGGCAGTCTGCATGTCTACACCTGAATCTCCTACATAGAGAATCTCCCTGCGGGAAGTAGCTGTCAGGCTCATGATGTCTGCCACAATCTGTGGGTCGGGCTTTACCGGCACTCCATCGCGTTGTCCCAAAACAGCTGCGAAACGAATGTTGGGGAAGTAGTGAGCCACCAGTTTCTCTGTAGCAGCCTGATACTTATTGCTGGCAACAGCCAGTAGGAATCCCTCCTCTTGCAACTCGGCCAGCAACTTTTCAATACCCGGATAGGGTGTGCTTCGGTCTGCATTATGTACATCGTAGTGCGGGACAAACAGAGCTTTCATCCGCTGAACCTCCTCCGGCGTGCGTCTCTCGGCAGGCAGAGCGCGTTCTAACAGCTTCGCAATGCCGTTTCCAACCATCACATGATAGGCCTCCACGGGATGTGTGGGGTAACCCAAGTGCTGCAAAGCCTGATTTGTACTTTGTGCCAGGTCGGCAATGGTATTCAGCAGAGTGCCATCCAAATCGAAAATAACAAGTCTCTTTCTCATTTTTTCAAAGTCTTTGGTTTGAAGAGCGCAAAGATAGAGATTTTTCTTCTGTTCGTCCTCCTTTTCAGTCTCCATCGCACAAGTGAGAAGTGAGTTAGAGGCGAAAGGGAAGTTTTTTAGGTAAAACAAGGAGGTTATCCGGTTTCTTTCGCTATATTTGCAAATTGGATGCTTAGGCAAGTAAGGTTACAAGCCTATAGGCATCTTCTACAAATCTTTAAGACAAAGAGATGAGCAACGAAAATACTACATATAACTTGCTGGAAACCATCAATTACCCGGAAGATTTACGCCGACTCAGCGTGGAGCAACTTCCGCAGGTTTGTGACGAGTTGCGGCAGGACATCATTCAAGAATTATCCAACAATCCCGGCCATTTCGCAGCCAGCTTAGGAACAATAGAGCTGACTGTGGCACTACATTATGTGTTGAATACGCCCTATGACCGCATTGTTTGGGACGTAGGACATCAGGCTTATGGACACAAGATACTTACCGGACGTCGGAAAGCCTTCTGTACCAACCGCAAGTTTCGGGGCATTCGTCCTTTCCCTACACCGGAAGAGAGTGAGTATGATTCGTTTGCCTGCGGTCACGCAAGTAACTCCATTTCAGCAGCTTTAGGCATGGCCGTGGCTGCCGAGAAGAAGGGCGAGAAGGATAGACACGTGGTGGCAGTGATTGGCGACGGCAGCATGAGTGGCGGTTTGGCCTTTGAGGGACTGAACAACGCCTCCTCTACCCCCAACAATCTGCTTATCATTCTGAATGACAACGACATGGCCATTGACAGAAGTGTGGGGGGCATGAAGCAGTATCTCTTCAACATGACCACTTCAAACCGCTACAACCAGTGGCGCTTTAAGCTCTCCAAACTACTCTTCAAACTGGGCATTCTTAATGAAGAGCGACGTAAGGCGTGGATACGCTTCTCCAACAGTCTTAAATCGTTGGCCGCACAGCAGCAGAACATCTTTGAGGGCATGAACATCAGATACTTCGGTCCGATTGATGGGCATGACGTAAAGAATGTAGCCCGCATCCTTAGAGACATCAAAGACTTGGAGGGGCCGAAGATTCTTCACCTGCACACCACCAAAGGCAAGGGTTTCGAGCCGGCAGAAAAAGACCCGGGCATTTGGCATGCTCCGGGCAAGTTTGACCCTGAAACGGGAGAACGCAAGACCTGCGACGAGAGCAATCTGCCTCCACGCTTTCAGGATGTGTTTGGTGAAACGCTGGTAGAACTGGCTGAGAAGAATCCACGCATCGTGGGTATCACTCCGGCCATGCCTTCGGGTAGCAGTCTGTGCAAACTGATGGATGCCATGCCCGACAGAGCCTTCGACGTAGGCATAGCTGAGGGGCATGCCGCCACGTTTGCAGGTGGGCTGGCGAAAGAGGGATTGCAACCATTCTGCGCCATCTATTCCAGTTTCATGCAACGTGCTTACGACAATGTGATTCATGACGTGGCACTGCTTAATCTGCCCGTTGTTTTCTGTTTGGATAGAGCCGGATTGGTGGGAGAGGACGGACCTACACATCACGGAGCATTCGACCTTTCGTACTTCCGCCCCATCCCTAACCTGACCATATCGTCCCCTATGGATGAACATGAGTTGCGCAAGCTGATGTACACGGCACAACTTCCGGACAAGGGGCCTTTCGTTATTCGCTACCCACGCGGACGAGGGGTGTTGGTGGACTGGAAGTGTCCGTTGGAAGAGATTCCTGTAGGCAAAGGACGCAAGCTGAAGGATGGAAAGGATATGGCCATCATCACCATTGGTCCCATTGGTAATACGGTAGCACGTGCCATCCGTCGAGCCGAGCAGGAGAAGGGCATCAGCATTGCACACTATGACTTGCGCTTCTTAAAACCCATTGATGAAGATATGCTGCACGAGATAGGTAAAAACTTCCACCGGATTGTTACCATTGAAGACGGCGTCAAGAAAGGAGGTATGGGCAGTGCCGTACTAGAGTTTATGGCAGACAATGGCTATGCGCCACACATTGAACGCATCGGATTGCCTGACTCATTTGTTGAACACGGCTCACCTCAAGAGTTGTATCAGCTGTGTGGCATGGATGAAGAAGCTATTTATCAACGGATTGTGAACTTTGAATGAGTAAGAACTGACAGAGGCGACCATTCAAGCATCACCATCTTAAACATATAACTCAACGTGAAAATAATTATTGCCGGTGCCGGTGCAGTAGGCACACACTTAGCCAAGTTACTCTCGCGCGAGAAGCAGGACATCATACTGATGGACGAGGATGAAGAGAAGTTGAATCCGCTCAGTTCCAACTTCGACTTGATGACTGTTGAAGCCTCCCCTACCTCTATCAAAGGATTGGAAGAGGTGGGTGTAGACGGGGCAGACCTCTTCATCGCAGTAACCCCGGATGAGAGCAGAAACATGACTGCCTGCATGTTGGCAAGCAACCTGGGGGCAGAAAAGACTGTGGCACGTATCGACAATTACGAGTATCTGCTGCCTAAGAACAAAGAGTTCTTCCAGAAGCTGGGTGTAGATTCTCTCATCTATCCCGAGATGCTGGCAGCCAAAGAGATTATCTCATCCGTACGCATGAGTTGGGTACGTCAATGGTGGGAGTTCTGCGGCGGAGCACTCATCTTGATAGGTACAAAGATGCGCGAGAAAGCAGAGATACTCGACATTCCCCTCCATCAACTCGGTGGGCCAGATTTACCTTATCACATTGTAGCCATCAAACGGGGCAATGATACCATCATTCCTCGCGGAGACGACATGCTGAAGTTGCACGACATCGTTTACTTCACCACCACACGTAAGTATGTTCCCTATATTCGCAAGATAGTTGGAAAGGAGGATTATCCGGATGCCCGCAATGTAATGATTATGGGTGGAAGCCGCATCGCGGTACGGGCTGTGCAGTATGCCCCGGACTACATGCAAATGAAAATCATTGAGCGAGACTTGAATCGCTGCAACCGACTGACCGAACTTCTGGATGACAAGACCATGATTATCAATGGCGATGGTCGCGACCTCAGCCTGTTGGAGGAGGAAGGACTGCACAACACGGAAGCATTCGTGGCCCTGACAGACAGCTCGGAGACCAACATTCTGGCCTGCCTAGCCGCCAAGCGCATGGGAGTTCACAAGACCGTAGCCGAGGTGGAGAATGTGGATTATATCAGCATGGCCGAGAGCTTGGACATAGGTACAGTCATCAATAAGAAGTTCATCGCAGCCAGTCATATCTACCAAATGATGCTGGATGCCGATGTTAACAATGTGAAGAGTCTGACCTTCGGCAGTGCTGAGGTGGCTGAATTTACCGTCCGCGAGGGGTCTAAGATTACCAAACATCCCGTGAAAGACTTGGGACTTCCCAAAGGAACCACCATTGGCGGCCTGATACGAAATGGTGAAGGTGTTGTGGTAATGGGTAATACACAGATACTACCGGGTGACCACGTCGTAGTCTTCTGCCTCAGTATGATGATTAAAAAGATAGAGAAGTTCTTCTCCTGACCCACCGAATGCTGAAGGGTTAATAGAGGAAGATGTGAAATTCACGATTCATAATTCATAACCGGCTACTTACTTCTTATGTTACACAAACGAATGATATACCGCGTCCTAGGGTACTTACTTTTGATAGAGACGGTGCTACTTCTGATATGCGCCGGAGTTTCGTTCGCCTACCGCGAGGACGATTTGCTGGCTTTCATCGTTTCTGCCGCTACCACCACCGGGGTGGGATTCTTCCTTGTCTACCTGGGCAAAGGAGCAGAGCGACAGCTCACTCGGCGCGACGGTTACCTGATTGTCTCCCTAACCTGGCTCATCTTCTCACTCTTCGGTATGCTTCCTTTTCTCATCAGTGGGTATATTCCCAGTGTAACGAATGCCTTCTTTGAAGCCATGTCGGGGGTAAGTAGTACGGGAGCCACCATTCTGGACGATGTAGAGGCTCTGCCCCACGGATTGCTATTCTGGCGAAGTCTGACACAATGGATTGGTGGATTGGGCATTATCCTGTTCACCATTGCTGTTCTACCCATCTTTGGTGTGAGTGGCGTACAGATATTTGCCGCCGAAGCCAGTGGCCCCACCCATGATAAGATACATCCCCGTATAGGCATCACAGCCCGCTGGATTTGGCTAACCTATACTGTGCTCACAGCTATCGCCACCGTACTTCTGGCGGCGGGAGGCATGGGGTGGTTCGACAGCATATGCCACGCCTTTGCAGCAACAGGTACCGGTGGGTTCTCCACCAAGACGGCAAGCATCGCCTACTATCACTCGGCCTATATAGAATATGTGCTATCTGCTTTCATGTTCATCTCAGGCATCAACTTCACCCTGATTTTGCTCTTTGCTATGGGCAAGTTTAAAAAGACCTTGTTTGATGCTGAGTTGAAGTTCTACTGTGCCTGCGTTGCTACCAGTACCCTCTTCATTACCACCGTATTGTGCCTACAGACGAATACTGACCTGGAGTCCGCCTTCCGCACCTCCCTCTTTCAAGTGATATCGATACAGACCTCCACAGGCTTTGCCACCAGCGACTACATGACATGGCCGGCCGTGGCTTGGGGCATCATGCCGATTCTGATGGTGATAGGAGCTTGCGCCGGCAGTACTTCAGGTGGCATGAAGTGCATCCGCATGGTGATTCTGTCGCGCATCACCAAGAACGAGTTCAAACGTCTGCTCCACCCCAATGCAGTCTTGCCGGTGCGGGTCAACAAACAGGTCATCCCCTCCACCCTACAGTCCACCGTTCTTGCCTTTTGCTTCTTGTTCGTGATTATCACCCTTGTCAGCATTCTGATACTACTGGCCATGGATATCCCCTTTATGGAGGCAGTGGGAGTAATCGTTTCTAGCATTGGCAACACAGGCCCCGGACTGGGCACCTTCGGACCGGCCTACTCCTTCAATGCGTTGCCCGACTTGGCAAAGTGGATTTCTTCCCTCCTGATGTTGCTGGGCAGACTAGAGCTATTCACCGTGTTGCTTCTGTTTACTCCTGAATTCTGGAAGAAGAACTGAGCAGGTTCCATACAGAGAATGCCGGAAGAAGATGGGTCGCCTCTGCATCCCTCTTCTTCCGGCATTCTGTATTCCTTGTGTTTCAGTCCCTTATCCCTGTCCTTGAGACTTGTAGGTGATAGGTGCTTCCCACGAGTTATGAGCCGTGGCATTCAGACGGCGGACAAAGATGCGTTCGCCACACACCACGTAAAGATAGTTACCACTGAAGGCCAAGCTGCTAACTCTGCCTGCCGGCAGTGAGAGGATGGCACGCACACGGCCGTTATGGTCAGCCACCTGCACGCCAAGAGGGGTAGCCGTGTACAGATTGCCCTTGGTGTCGAAAACCATGCTTCCCGGCAGCTGCTTTGTACCGTTAGAGGCGTCATGCAGATAGTAGAAAGGTTCACTGTACAACAGATGCCCCTGCTTATCCAGCACGGTGCTCAGCAGATGGTGCGAGTCTGCCTCCCCACTCACCAGGAAGCGATTGTCCGGCGCTATGGCCAACGCACGACATCCTTCAGTAGTCACAATAACCTTTGCCGTACCCTTTGCCTTCTTGCTACAGAGGGCGATGTATCTTCCGTCAGAGAGTTCCAGTGCGGCCTCCAAACCATTCAGACCGTCAGCCACCTTCTTGCCATTCTTATAGAGCGATGCCCCACGTGCCGTCAGTCCGCTTCCCATCAGTCGTTCTCCCGCCTTCAGCGTACCGGCCTCCAGCACCTCACCCGTGTGAGTCACCTTATAGAGGCGGTTGCCTGCGGCGAAGAGGGCGGCAGTGTCCGTCTGTGCATAAATGTCCGACGTAGGAGCAGCCGGCAGTGTTACCTCCTTCCAGTCACTCTCTTCTTGCAGAATGGACTCCAGCATACCGTTGCGTGAGGTTCCCTTCTGCACCCTGGCCGGATAACCTTTCCACAACCAGCGCATGGCGTCGGGGAAAGCAATGGTTCCATACTTAATGCTGTGATTGCCACGATCCCACTTATGGAAGGCCTCGTAACCGGCAAAGTTCAGTGCCGATTCCATCAACTGATTGTATTCAAACCACTCTCCGAAGATGGGGTTCCAGACATCATACCACCCATCTTGCATGTAGATGCGCAGAGGTTTCGGCTCCGTCTTACGCACCAGTGCAGGATAGGTATGCCCGCCTCGCATGGAGACGAAGGTTCCTACCGTTGTGTACACCCTGCTGAACATATCGGGGCGATGCCAAGCTACCGAGAAGGCGGCAATACCACCGCTACTGGCACCGGTAATGGCACAATCGTTCGGGTCTTTTGATAGCAAGATGGGGTGCCCCTCCTTTGTTTGTAGGCCGGTTACTCGTGGCAACACCTCCTGCTCGATGAACAATGCCAGGTTGCCATCCGTTGAGTCAAACTCCTTGCATCGGTTGTAGCGAACCACCTTGCCGTCCTCATCATAGACCACTCCGGGGTTGATGAAGACACCAATAGTGACGGGCATTTCGCCCGTGGCAATCAGATTATCCATCACTGTCGTTGCATCATACAAGATGCCGTCCATGCACACCAGCAGGCAGGCAGGCTTACTTCCGTCATACTGACGCGGCACATAGACCAGCACCTCGCGCTTGGTTCCGGGGTAGATTTTCGAATCGGTGATGTGGAACGATTGCACCTCGCCTCTTTTCTCTTCGGCCATCCGCACCGTCGCGGGGTCAAATGGGGTACGTGTGTTATGTACCTGCTGAGCCTGAAGGCCCGATAAACACAGTGCTGAGAGCAGCACTAAAACTGTCTTTTTCATTGTCAATAGATTATTGATAGTTGATATTTGATTGGTCTTTATTTACTCTTCTCCACCTCCGGCTTCTCCTTTCGCACCATCAGAATGCTGAGTTCATAGAGCATATAGAGCGGGATGGCTACCACAGAGAGCGTAAAGGGGTCGCCCGTGGGTGTAATCACGGCGGCCAAAATCACAATGCCCACCACGGCATGACGCCTATACCGACGCAGTGTGCCCCGATGAATCAGCCCCAGCAGTGAGAGCAACCAGGTGACAAGTGGCAACTCAAACGCCAGCCCCATGCAGAGTACCAGCATCATAAAGTTGTCGATGTAGGAGTTGAGGGAGATTTGATTGACTATGGAGGTACTAAGTTGATAGGTAGAAAGAAAGCGTAGAGCCAGGGGATATACCATGAAGTACCCCAGAGCTACACCAATAAAGAACATCACCGTCCCCAGTACCAGTGCCTTGCGTACACCGTTGCGCTCGTGTTGGTAGAGGGCAGGCGCCACAAACTTCCATACTTCATAAAATATATATGGTGCGGCAGTGACCACAGAGAGCCAGAATGCCGTAGACATGTGTATGAAGAAGGGTGCCGCCAGATTGATGTTGATGAGCTTGACGTGGAACTCCTGGGTAAAGAAGGGGTCACTCAGAGAGAGCTTTTCTCCAATCCACCGCAACAGGTCGTAGAAGACGAAGTCGTTGTGGCACGGAGCCAGAATGACGCTATCAAAGATGGAGGGCATGGCAATGAAGTACCCCACCGCCAGCACGAACCAAACGCCGAATACCCTAAACAGTACCCGGCGTAGCACTTCCAGATGGTCCCAGAATGTCAATTCCTTACTTTCCATCCGCCTCGTCCTTGGCTTTCTCTATCTCCTCTTTGGCCTCGTTTACGCCTTCTTTGAAACTTTTCACGCCTTTACCCAAGCCTTTCATCAGTTCGGGTATCTTCTTGCCGCCGAAGAGTAACAGTATAACCACCAGGATGATAATCCATTCGCTGCCGCTGGGCAGGAAACTTAATAACAGAAGGTTTGTCATATCTCGTTTTTTGATTGATTACTAATTGTGCGCAAACTTAATGAAAATCCTCCAAATTCAGCACGCTTCGGGGCAAGATTTCGCACTCGCGCCCCTCATTTTTTCCACCCGAGGCCACCCCCGCTCAGAACTACTTCCTGCGAGGGTTGAGAGGAGCATTTGGCTTCGTACTACCTCGAGGGTGTCGAGGTACTATCTCGAGGGTGTCAAGGTACTACCTCGAGGGCGTCTTGGTTGGATGAAGAGAATCGCCCCGCCGCAAGCTGAAAGTGGAGGGGTTGGAAGAGCAGCTCCGGAAGGCCGAAAATGAAGGTCGCCGAGGGTCGGGTCGAAGGTCGCCGAGGGTCAGGCCTTAGGTCGCCGAGGGTCACCCCGAGGGGTCGGTAGGTTGCATCTCGACATATTCTATTATATTTGTCAATCCCCCCACTTTGCATTATCTTTGCCTTCGTTATTTAAACTAAAGCGAAGATAAGCTGCGCCTCGGCATAAGCAAAATAATTTGCTTCTGCGCTCGGCTTGCATTATCTTTGCACCCGACATCAGACAAAAGACACATTTATGATAAAAGCCCTCTTCTTCGACATCGACGGTACGCTGGTCAGCTTCCAAACCCACGAGATTCCGACCTCTACCCTTCGCGCCATCCGCGCCGCACGTGCCAAAGGCATCCACATCTTCATCTCTACCGGACGGCCGGCAACCATCATCAACAACCTGGCACCGCTGCAGGAGGAGGGTCTGATAGATGGATACATTACCATGAATGGTGCCTACTGCTTTGTGGGAGACGAGGTTATCTACAAAAGTGCCATCCCGCCCGAGGAGGTGGACATCATCATGGACTACTGCACACGCCGACAGGCCGCCTGCATTGTGGTGGGCGAGCATAGCTACTGTGCCTGCGGGCTGAACGAGCAGATAAGAACCATCTTCCACGAGCACCTGAAGGTGACTCACCCCATACCTGACACGCCCGTGGACGAGGCCACCAAGGGCAAAGAGGTGTTCATGCTCACCCCATTCATCGACCGCGAGCAAGAGGCCGAAGTGGCCCGACACCTGCAACACTGCGAAGTGGGGCGCTGGCATCCGGCCTTTGCCGACATCACCGCCCGAGGAAACACTAAGCAGAAGGGGATGGACGAAATCATTCGTCACTTCCAACTGAGGCTGGAGGAGACAATGTCCTTTGGCGACGGTGGGAACGACGTGCCCATGCTGTTGCATGCCGGCATAGGCGTGGCCATGGGGAATGCCTCCGACGATGTGAAACAGCATGCCGACTATATCACCGAAAGCGTGGACGAGGATGGCATCCTGAAGGCACTCCTCCACTTCAACATACTCACTCCGGCCGACCTTTAACCCCTCTGCGCACATGGAATTTGTACCCGACACCCGCAATCAGGAGTTTCAAGATGCCTTGAACCTCATCAAATATACCCGCCAATCACTCTTCTTGACGGGAAAAGCCGGCACGGGCAAATCAACCTTCCTGCGCTATATATGCCAACACGTGAAGAAGAAGCATGTAGTATTGGCACCCACAGGTATAGCGGCCATCAATGCAGGTGGTAGCACACTGCACAGCTTCTTCAAACTTCCGTTCCACCCTCTTCTGCCGGACGACCCCAATCTGAGCCTCCAAAAGGGGCGCATCCACGACTTCTTCAAGTACTCTAAACCACACAGGAAGCTGCTGGAGGAGATTCAATTGGTCATCATCGACGAGATTTCCATGGTTCGTGCCGACATCATCGATGCAGTGGATCGCATACTTCGGGTCTACTCTCACAATCTTCGGGAACCTTTCGGTGGGAAGCAGCTACTGCTGGTGGGCGACATCTTCCAGCTGGAGCCGGTAGTGAAGGGTGACGAGCGTGAGATACTGAACCGTTTCTATCCCACTCCCTACTTCTTCTCCGCCCGAGTCTTCAGTCAGATAGACCTGGTGTCGGTGGAGCTTCAGAAGGTCTATCGGCAGAGCGATGAGCGATTCATCGGGGTGCTGGATCGTATCCGCAACAACACGGCATCGGCTCCCGACCTGCAACTGCTCAACAGCAGGTATGGTGCCGCTCCGACCGACGAGGCCGATATGTACATCACTCTGGCTACCAAGCGCGACACAGTAGACCACATCAATGAGAAGAAACTGGCAGAACTGCCGGGCGAAGCGGCCACCTTCTGGGGACTGATAGAGGGTGACTTCCCCGAGAGCAGCCTGCCAACCCCGCTGGAACTCACCTTGAAGGCCGGAGCACAAGTCATCTTTATCAAGAACGACTTCGACAAGAGGTGGGTAAATGGCACCATCGGCACCGTAACAGGCTATGATCCGGTTGAGGAGACCATCTACGTGCTGACGGAAGATGGCAAGGAGTGTGACGTAAAACCGGAGCTTTGGCGTAACATCCGCTACACCTATAATGAGGAGAAAAAGGAGGTGGAGGAGGAGGTTCTGGGTACCTTCAAGCAGTTCCCCATCCGGTTGGCGTGGGCCATCACGGTACACAAGAGCCAAGGGTTGACCTTCAGCCGCGTGGTCATCGACTTCTCGGGAGGCGTCTTTGCCGGTGGCCAGGCCTATGTGGCACTGAGCCGCTGCACCTCGTTGGAAGGTATTCGGTTGAAAAAGAACATCAACAGGGCCGATATCTTCGTGCGTCCCGAAATAGTGAGCTTTGCCGAAAGGTTCAACAACCGACAGGCCATAGACCGTGCCCTGAAGCAGGCACAAGCAGACGTGCTCTATCATAGTGCCGTAGAAGCCTTTGACAAGGGCGATTTCGATGCCTTCCTCGGCGACTTCTTCAAGGCCATTCACTCCCGTTATGACATAGAGAAGCCCAACGTGAAACGCCTCATCCGCCGCAAGTTAAACATCATCAATCGCCTCCGCGAGGAGAACAAGGCGCTGAAAGAGGCTGCTCGCGAGAAGGAGAAAGCACTGCTGAAGTATGCCCGCGAATACATCATCATGGGAGACGAGTGCCTCAAGCACAACATGAAAGAGGCGGCCATGAGGAACTATGAGAAGGCCGTCACCCTATGTCCCAAGTTCAAGGAGGCGTGGAAGAAGATTCAAAAGCTGGAAAAAGAAATGCTCAACCGCTGATGCCCGTTAATTACTAATAATACCTTCCGTATTACTAAAAACAGACGTTAAACTTCTCTCTCCCAGCGAAAATAGTTTATCTAACGTATTAGATTTCTAAAAAGTTCGATTTATCTTCGTGCCACAATCCTATAACACTTGTGGCATGAAAGAAGAGAAAACATACACACTTACCAAAGCCGAGATGCAAATCATGAACATTCTGTGGGAATTGCCCGAAGGAGGATGTGTTCATGACATCATTGCTCACTACGATGAGCCGAAACCGGCCTATACCACCGTCGCCACCTTCATGAAGATTCTCCTGAACAAAGAGTTCGTGGCCTTCCGCAAAGGGCAGAAGAAGACGCAAATCTACTACCCCCTACTTACACGCGAAGAGTACACACGTCAGGTGATGAACGATGTCAAGAAGAATTTCTTCGGTGGCTCAGGCTCATCCCTCCTGAAGTTCTTTGTGAATGAAGAGAAGCTCTCGGAAGCAGATATCCGTGAACTGCTTGAAATGATTAATGCACCAGAAAACAATCCATAACTCATGGGACACCTATTTATATATATACTGAATTGGGCCATCTGCCTGGCACTGCTCTATCTTCCCTACTGCTTCCTGCTACGGAAAGATACCTTCCACGCATTCAATCGCTTTGCACTACTGACCATCGTGTGCTCTCGGCACTGCTCCCGCTGTTCGACGTCGGTTGGCTGGCACTGCCAATGGAGCAGATTCAGCTGGCACCCATTGGCAAGTTGAGTCGCCAAATGCAAGAGGTAACACTGCCCACCATCGTGGTACAGAGTTCCGACCATGCTCCTCTCTCCATCTGGGTATGGGTCTGTCTGGTCTATTTCCTTGGTCTGGGCATCTGCCTGATGCGTAAGACGGCAGGCTTCCTCCACTTCTACCATACCCGTCGGAAGGGCTGTCTGTGGACCGACCAAGAAGAGGGCGTTACCATCTATTGCCACGCAGACGACACGGCTCCCTACAGCTGGATGCGCAACATCGTCATCTCCGAGAAGGACTATCGGGAGAACGGTCGAGAAATCCTGTTACACGAGAAGGCACACATCCGCCTCTGCCACTCTTGGGACATGTTGTTGCTGATGCTGGCGCAGTGTTTTCAGTGGTTCAATCCCTTTATCTGGATGCTTGGAAATGACTTGCAAGATATTCATGAGTACCAGGCCGACTTAGCCGTAATCAGACACCGCGACACCAATGCCCGCCAGTACCAGCTGCTCATCATCAAGAAAGCAGTGGGCAACAATGCACCTTACGCATTCATCAACAGTTTCAATCATAGTTTACTTAAAAAACGAATCACCATGATGCTAAAACAAAAGTCAAGCCCTTGGGCAACCGTCAAGTACATGTACTTACTGCCCGCAGCCGCCATCTGTCTGATGGCATGTAGCCAAAGTGCTAACCAAAAGAGTGAAGAGTCTGCAAATCCGGAAAAGGTAGTTACCATCACCAAGAGCGATTGGGTGCGTGAAAATGCCCCTCTCTATATAGTGGATGGTATTATCACTTCCGGAGAAGAGATGGTCAAGCTGGACACAGAAACCATCACCGGTATGACCGTGCTTACCGATAGTGCCGCCACCGCCCGCTACGGGGAACAAGGAAAGCATGGCGCCATGCTGATTACCACCAACAATCCTAACAAGATTTATGAGATTGTGGACCAAATGCCTGAGTTCCCCGGTGGCATGAATGCCCTGATTAAGTACCTGAGAGAGAACCTCCAATATCCGAAGGAGGCACAGAAGAAGGGCACACAAGGCCGCGTTGCCGTTCAGTTCGTGGTAGAGAAAGATGGCAGCATTGGCGAGGTTGGAATCATCCGACCGGTAGACCCTGAACTGGATAAGGAGGCCGCCCGCGTCATCAGCACCATGCCGAAGTGGACACCTGGCAGCAACAAGGGCGAACCGGTAAGGGTTAAATACACCGTGCCCGTCATGTTCCAGTTGAAATGATTCCCTCTGAAGTCACGCTGATTATCAACCGCATACAGGAGATTCATTCCGTCCACGTGTGAAGCGAGCCTCTTGCAGGCGGGAGAGAAAGCAACCCGAAGAGCGGGGGCAGAAACAGTTTTTATTTGTTTCTGCCCCCGCTTTGTTTTATCTTTGCTCCCCGTATGGAGAATGAAGTACAGGCATATTACGAAGAGCTGACCACCCTCTGCCAGACCGAGGAGCTGCCTCTGTTGGCTGCCTACCGTCGGTTGCGCGAACTGCTGGAGCGTATCTGTCGCACTCAGATGGAGGGTAGTCAGTTACAGATGACCGACCTCTCGGCACGCATCAACTACGTGGCTGTGAAGGGGAACCTCTCCGTAGCCGAGCAGAACCGCCTCCACACCTTTCGTCTGACCTGCAACCACGTGCTCAACCATCGCACCCAACCCAACCGAGAGCAGCTGCTGCGCGATGCTAAGTCTATTGCCTTCTGCATCAAGAAACTGTTCGGTATGGAGATTCCCGAAGCGCTGTACCGACTGCTGCCACGTGCCGATGCCACCTACCAGGTAGCCCCTCCTGCCCAAGAACGGGTGAAGAGAATGCGGGTATGCTATCTGCATGCCGACGACAACTTCCTCTATGTGCAACCTACCGAACGCATTGGCGAGGAGCCGCTGCGGGTAAGATACAACGTGCCGCAAGTGAATGAGGAGTTCTCTGCCACCTGTCAACTGTTGTGGCACCACGCACAGCTGAACCTACTGGACGTGGACATCGACGCGAAGGGCTTCCTCACCCCCTCTTTCATCATACTGGAACCCGACTATCTGGTAGACATCAGCTCACTGGCAGAGTGCTTTAAAGAGTACGGAAGCCACCCGTTGAACTACACTTTCGCCCGCCTACAACCGTCGGGAAACACCCGTGCCCTGCTACTAGGTAACATAGCCAACCTATTTTTAGACGAGTGGATTCATGCCAAAGAGGAGGAACCTACCTACCTGGAGTGCATGAAGAAGGCTTTCCGACAGTATGCACTTGAGTTGGCCGCCTGCCCTGACCTGCGCGACCGCGAGCTGGAGAAACAATTCTTTGCCGACTGCCATCTGCACTTTGAGAACATCAGGCAGACCGTACAGAAGACTTTCCAAGCATCCGGCTACTGTCTAGACCGCACAGATGCGGTGCTGGAGCCCTCCTACATCTGTGAAGCCTTGGGACTGCAAGGGCGTCTGGACTACATGCAGCGTGACCTGGAGTCCTTCATAGAGATGAAATCAGGCAAAGCTGACGAGTACTCCTTCCGAGGAAAGATAGAGCCGAAAGAGAATAATAAGGTGCAGATGCTACTCTATCAAGCCGTGCTGGAATACAATATGGGACGCGACCACCGGCACGTACACGCCTACCTCTTCTACACTCGCTACCCCCTACTCTATCCGGCTCGCAGTTCCTGGGCCATGGTCAGGCGGGTAATGGATGTGCGGAACCGCATCGTGGCCGGCGAGTACGGCATCCAACTGCACAACTCACCCAGCTTCACTGCCAGCCAACTGGCTGCCATCACACCGGAAAGCCTCAACGAACGCGGGCTGAACAATGTGTTGTGGAAACGCTATCTTGCCCCTGCCATCGGGCAATGGGGAGAGCAGTTGCAAGCCCTCTCACCTCTGGAGCGGGACTATTTTCACACCTTATACAACTTCATCACCAAAGAACTCTACACCTCCAAGTCGGGAGATATGGAGTATGAGGGACGCAAAGGGGCAGCCTCACTCTGGCTGGATTCACTGGAGGAGAAGCTGGACTCGGGAGCTATCCTGACCGACTTGCAGATAACCGAACACCAAGCCGCCGACCTGCAGCAGCCTCACCTCTGCCTATGCCGCAAGCAGGAAGAACAGCCTGCCCCCGAATGTCGCCGCCTGCCCGACTTCAGAACCGGCGATGCCATCGTCCTCTATCAGCGAAACACGCCCGAAGACAACGTCACCAACAAGTTGGTTTTCAAAGGAAGCATTGAGCAGATCAGTGAGGAAGCCATCCGCATCCGTCTGCGTGCCCCTCAGAGAAACAGAGCCGTGCTCCCCATGGAGAGCCTCTACGCCATTGAACACGAGGCCACGATGGAGACCTCCTTCAGAAGTATGTACCAAGGACTCTCAGCCTTTCTGCAAGCAACCGAGCGCCGACGCAGTCTGTTGCTCTGCAGACGGGAACCGGAATTTGACCCGCAATACCTCCCTGCCATCGACGCAACCGAGGATGACTTCCAACGCATCACCCTCAAAGCACAAGCAGCTCGCGACTACTTCCTGCTGGTAGGCCCTCCCGGCACCGGAAAGACCTCACGCGCCTTGCGGAGCATGGTGGAGGCTTTTCTGAAAGAGGGCAAACAACTGCTGCTGCTCTCCTACACCAACCGTGCCGTAGACGAAATCTGTAAGACACTGACAGCCATTGCTCCCGCCGTAGACTTCATACGCATGGGAAGTGAATTGGCATGCGAAACCTGTTACCGCCCCTACCTGATGGAGAGCGTTCTGGCTGCCTGCAACAACCGGAGAGAAGTGCAAGAGCGCATCAACCGCTGCCCTATATTTGTCGGCACCGTCTCTACCCTCTCTTCCCGACAAGACCTGTTCCGACTGAAGCAGTTTGATGTAGCCATTGTTGACGAGGCCACGCAAATACTGGAGCCTCAACTGCTCGGGCTCTTCTGCCTCCGCACTCCGGAGGAAACTGATGCCATCGGCAAATTTATCCTGATTGGAGACCACAAGCAACTGCCCGCAGTGGTGTTGCAAGCCGCTGCCCAGTCGGAAGTAACCGGTGAGGAGTTGCGCAGCATCGGACTGCTGAACCTGAAGGATTCACTGTTTGAACGGCTCTATCGCCGGCAACTGCAACAGGCATCCGGAGGCAATGCCTCCACCCTTGCCTCTCGCTCGTTCGACATGCTCTGCCGGCAAGGACGCATGAATCCGGCCGTGGCCGACTTCCCCAACCGAGCTTTCTACAACAACCGCCTGCGCTCCATCGGACTGCCTCACCAGCAAGGTGAGCTGCTCTTGGCCAATGGACTGGAAGCAGACGAGTTCAATAAACTGCTGACTCAACGCATTGCTTTCCTCCCCTCACAACCGGAATCGGCTGCAGGCAGCATCAAGCAGAACCACTCAGAAGCCGAAGTCGCCGTCCGACTGGCCACTGCCCTCTACCATCAGTACCGCCGGAGTGAAGGGTTTGACCCTCTACGCACCCTGGGTATCATCACCCCCTACCGCAGTCAGATAGCCCTCATCCGGAGCAAGCTGGAGCAATGTGGCATAGAAGAGTTGGCAGCCATCACTGTAGACACCGTGGAACGCTATCAGGGAAGCGAGCGCGACGTCATCATCTACTCCTTCTGCGTCAACCAAACCTACCAGCTGAAGCAACTGTCTAACCTTACTGAAGAGAACGGAGTGCAGATAGACCGCAAACTGAACGTGGCCCTGACCCGCGCACGCAAACAACTCTTCCTGACCGGTGTACCCGGACTGTTGCAACTCAACCCCATCTACAAGGCGCTCTTGGAGAGTCTCCAACAACTGTAACCGGTAGGCAAGTCCCCTCTCTACTTCAACCAATCCCCCTCTTTACTTCAGGCAAGCTCCCTCTCTACTTCCCCATCTTACCATCGTTTCCTGCCCCTATCTCAGACCTACCTACGCCATTATCTCTATAGTATTGCTTCGATATTTGTATGATATCTCCTTAGATTTCCAGCATTTTATCGAATAGATATCGAAGCAGTAACAAAGATATAAAAAGGGTATAACGGGGTTGGTAGGGGGTTAGTAGGAGGTTGGTGGCGGGTTAGTAACGCGAGGTATGTTGGTTGATGATGTGGGGTATACGGGTTGATGATGTGGGGTATGCGGGTTAGTAACAGCAGGGTGGTGGGTTAGAATTCGGGGGATGCAGGCAGTGAAAAGGGTGGATTCTGTTAATAAACACTAACAGCAGAAAGAATCTCTGACGGAGGTTTGTTTTTGAAGCGGAGAGGAGATATTTTTGCGATATCAAAATAATATCATTAAAACAATTTGGATATGGAAACAAAAGAGATGAATTTCAGCGGTTTTAAGATGAATGGCTTTGTAATGTTACTCCTTCATCTGTTAGTGATACCGGCAACCATTGTGTATGGTTTCTACCTGGGAGAAGTGGCCTCTATCGTGGTGGCCGCGTTGCTTATCATCGGTTGGTTTGTACTGCTGGCCGGCTACATGCAATTGGAGCCGAATGAAGCCAGGGCGATGGTGTTCTTTGGTCAGTATAAAGGCACCTTTAAAGAGACTGGTTTCTTCTGGGTCAACCCGTTTTTGGATAAGAAGAAGCTCTCTTTACGTGCCCGCAACCTGGATATAGACCCCATCAAAGTAAACGACAAGATTGGTAATCCCATACTCATCGGCCTGGTGTTGGTGTGGAAGTTGAAGGACACTTACAAGGCAATGTTTGAGATAGACTCTCAGACCATGGCTGCCCCGGGCAGTAACAGCAACGGCAGCAATCAGGTAAGTATTGGCAATGTGGTAGCCAGTCGCATGAATGCTTTTGAAAACTTTGTCAAGATTCAGAGCGATGCAGCCCTGCGTCAGGTAGCCGGACAGTATGCGTATGATGATAACGAAGCCAACAGCAGCGAGTTAACCCTGCGCTCGGGAGGCGAGGAAATCAACGATCAGCTGGAACAAAAGCTCAACGAACGCTTGGCAATGGCCGGCATGGAGGTGGTAGAAGCCCGCATCAACTACCTGGCTTACGCGCCGGAGATAGCTGCCGTAATGTTGCGCCGTCAGCAGGCTTCGGCCATCATCACTGCCCGAGAAAAGATTGTGGAGGGTGCCGTATCTATGGTTAAGATGGCACTGGAGAAACTGTCGGCAGAGGAGATTGTGGAGCTGGACGAAGAGAAGAAGGCTGCCATGGTAAGTAATCTGCTCGTGGTGCTGTGTGCTGACGAGGCTGCACAGCCTGTGGTAAACACCGGAACACTGCATCATTGATATGAGAACTCACTATAAATACCTGTTACTGCTGGGACTTCTGCCGGGAAACATGCCTGCCTCGCTGGCGCAAGAGTTGGTACGTCCGGCCACAGAAGCGACTTCTGTTGTCTTTAATAAGGAGAGAATGACGGAGCGCGACATCGTTGTAGAGGCTGACGGATTTAAACTTCCCGGCACGCTCACCCTGCCCATCACTGCCTCGGAGCAGCACAAGGTGCCCTGCCTGATATTGGTACACGGCTCCGGACCGAATGATAGAGACGAGTCGATTGGTCCCAACAAGCCTTTCCGAGATTTGGCGTGGGGACTGGCTGAGCGAGGCATTGCCACCATCCGTTACGACAAACGCACGCGGGTGTATGGTGCCAACTGTGTTCCTGTCGGTCGCGAGCTGGATTATGATACCGAGGCCGTGGACGATGCAGTAGCCGCAGTGGCCTTGGCAAGCAGCGTTTCAGAGGTGGCAAGCGACAGTATCTTCCTGCTGGGACACAGTTTGGGAGGCACGCTGGCACCCCGCATTGCCGAACGGTCTGATGCACTGGCGGGCATCATTATTCTTGCCGGACTGGTTCGTCCGTTGGGAGAGGCGGTGATAGAGCAAGTCACTTACCTCTCTTCACTCAGCGGTGAGATGTCGGCAGCAGCCAAAGCACAAGTGGAACAGCTTCGCCTGCTGGTGAATAACGCCAAGAAGGCCGGAACCGTAGAGTTCGACAACAGTCTGCCCTTACCCCTGGGTCTGCCCGCCTCGTATTGGCAAATGGCCAACAAGTATCAGCCGACAGAGACGGCAGCCGGTCTGGAGATGCCTATCTTAGTGTTGCAAGGAGAACGTGACTATCAGGTGACCATGCTGGACTTTACGCTGTGGCAGTTCCGGCTGTCGGGCAAGAAGAATGCAGTATTCAAGAGCTATCCCCGACTGAACCATCTCATGCAGGAGGGCGAAGGAAAGTCTACTCCCCAGGAATACACGCAGCCCACTCCGGTAGCACCCTACGTCATAGAGGATGTAGCCGCCTTCATTCACCATCAAAAGATTCAATAAACATCTATCCCTCATCCGACTGTGGCAAAGAAAGATACTTCAACCAAGAGTTTCATCCTCCGCATAGATGCAAGCACCATGGAGGCTGTGGAGCAGTGGGCTGCCGACGAGTTCCGCAGCACCAATGGGCAGCTGCAATGGATTATTGCCGAGGCATTGCGTAAGAGCGGACGATTGAAACAAAGCAAGAAATCATCATTAACCCCCAAAGAAGAGACTCATGATTAACTTAGGATTCCATTCCGGGAAGCAGGCACCCGAGGTGCACTACTATCCCAACCTGTTAGACCGCGTGCTGGAGGGCATCGCTCTTGTAGAACTTATTGCCATGTGGGGAGGTTACTTCCGGCTGAGAGAAGAGTTTACGCCGGCCATGGAGCAAGCCATCATTGCCTCACTGCTCTGCTTGCTGGTGGGTGCATCGGCTTACTTCCCCATCCGCTATATAAACTTTCCCGTCAAGATTACCCGACAGAACGTGGCTATGCAGTACACCTTGGTGATACGTCTCTGCCGCATGCTGAACATTGCACTTACAGGAATGATGGCTGCCAGCGTTTTCATGGAGCATTCCGAGCTGTGCGAAACACTCTTCTATGCTGCTTTGTTGGGCATGGCCGGAAGTCTGGTGGCCTATTTCATCCTGGCTTTTCGGTACAAGTGACCCGTTTTTACCTACATGTAGGGATTCTGCCGCAGCAATTATACCTAATTCATGCGATTGCAGGGAAGTGAGAAACCCCGTATCTTTGCATCGTCAGATTTAAATGAATGAATTAGTTAGTCATAATTACGTAATCTCTTTTATTCAATAAAAGAATATCCGCCCCCCGATGAGAGATCGAGGGGCGGAACTTTTTTTAAGCATGAACATTACTTGTATAAGAAACATTCCTTATATTTGCAGCATGAGAAAAGAATTTGGTAAATGGTTAATGGATATAGCCAAGTATATGACGACGGCACTGTTGCTGTCATCTGTTTTTGGAGACATGGAGAATCCTTGGATCATGGGAACAGTCATCGGTGGAGCAATACTGACTTTGTTATCCGGCCTATGGCTTGTAAAAGATAAAAAAGTAGAAAATTAAGAAAGGAGGTTTATATATGGGAGCTATCGTTTCATCTGTTTTTGTTTCTGTTGTAGCCATTGTAGGGGTCATCTATTTCTACCTGGAGGACAAGAAGAATGCGAGACAAACCAAATAAGAGAAAAGAAAGGAGGGCAATCTAAACGGTTGTCCTCCTTTTTTCTCTAATACTTCACCTCCTCCAAAGAGACCAGTTTGTTTACGATGGCGTAGATGGTGAGGCCGGCCGGGGAGTGAATCTGCAGCTTGCGGGCTATGTTGCGCCGGTGAGTAATAACGGTATGGATGGAGAGGAAGAGTTGTTCGGCAATCGCTTTATTGGTCATTCCCTTCACTACACAGGTTATAATCTCCTTTTCCCGTTGACTCAAGGCCTCCGGTTCGTCACCCTTATCACTGTTTTCTTTGCTATCGGGACGCAAGAAGCCTTGTTGAAGTTGCTGTTCCAAGTGCTCCACGGCAGGCACAAACATGTAATCCTCCACCTGGCAGTGGGTGGCTAAGTCCTGTTCACAGTTGAAGATGTCGAACAGCACACTGTTCAGCAGGTTGTTGTTCTCTTTACCGGGGTAGTACTTTATGATGATGTTCTTCAGCTCCGTCAGCTTACTCTCCACCTGGCTGTGCTTGCTGGCAAAGGTGGCGATGTCATAGCCCGAGGGGCGATGTCCTTGCAACAGTTGCTCCACATAGGTAAAAACGGAGCGGTTCTCATACTCCATATGGCGACGAACCTCTTTGGCATACTCGTCGAAGAACTTCAGAATGAGGGTGGCCACTTCGTCGGAGCCGGAACAGTCGATAGTCTCTATCAGCTTCCTACGCAGTGCGGGGAGGTTGAAGTCCAGGAAATAGACATGGGCACGCTTCAAGTAATCCATCAGTGCAGGCAGTGCAAAGTCGGTCGGCAAGCACTCTCCTTTGACGTGATGCTCTTTGCTCAGGAAGTTGGCAACCGCCAAAAAGGTGCGGCAGTCCACACCCTGCGCCTGGCAAACCTCTTTCACACTCTTGTCGCCAAAGCCTAACGAGAGGCCGAAACGACTCATCACCATCAGCAGCGAATAGTTGCTGTTAATCAAATCTATAAGTTTGTCATCCTCGCGGTATTTAACCTGTCTTTCCATCCTATATCTGCTATTTATTGTTTCGCTATATCTGATGCAAAGTAAGCGTTTTTCCCGTAAACCCGCAACCCTACTCTGCCGATATTCTTCTTTGTATCTGCAGAAATCTTTCCCTGTTTCCAACAACTGCCACATACAAACGGTTCACCCGTTGCACTGCTTCCGGCCACCCCGCACATTAAGACCTCTCACCCTCCGCACACATACCTAATCTGCACAAGATGCCAACTTGTGTTGCACAAGATGCCATCTTGTGCAGCATAAGATGCCATCTTGTGCATCTCACCTTTTAATGTGCCGGTAGAGAAGAATCAGTGTAACCACTGATGAGAATAAGTGCAACAAGTCACCGCCAGCAGTGAAACATCCGTCAGGTTTTAGTGCGGGAGGTAGGCGGAACGTTTCCGGAGTGAGAAAATTGGGGCAATGCGCACAGCTTTTTCCTGCATTTCTTTCTTCCTTATTTAAAATTGGTTACCTTTGCTTCCCGAACATTTTAAGAGAATCCATTTATGAAAAAAATCTTATCTCTATTACTTTTGTTGGCCGTGACTGCTCCTACGTGGGCTTGTTCGTCGGCCGTAATTTCCGGTAAAGTAACTCCAGACGGTCGGCCGTTGCTGTGGAAGAACCGCGATACCGGTTTCATGAAGAATCACATGGCGTATGTAAAAGGTGAAAAGTATGACTTTGTTGCCAATGTCAACAGTGCCAACTTCGGTGAATTAAAGGAGGCGTGGATTGGTGCCAATACGGCCGGCTTCGCCTTGATGAATACCCAAAGCTATAACTTAGTGGAAGAGATTGCTCCCGGCAAAGACCGCGGCGATGCCAATGGTAGTGTCATCTACCGTGCTTTGGAGGTATGCGCCACGGTGGAAGACTTCTGCCACTTTCTTGATACTATTAAGAAACCCAGTCTGATTGAAGCCAACTTTGGTGTGATTGATGCACAGGGCGGTGCCGCCATGTTTGAGGTGGACTACTTCAACTATAAGATGTTCGACGCCAATGACCCTGCCGTGGCTCCTTATGGTTACATCGGACGCACCAACTTCTCTTTCTCCGGAAAGGTGAATGAAGGCTCGGGCTATGTCCGCTATATGGAAGTGGAACGTGTGCTGATGAAGGCTTCTGCCACGGGAGGTATTACGCCGGAGCTGATTTTTAACGACTTGTCGCGTTCGTTCCGTAACAACATGCTGGACGTTGACTTGAAGAAGGGCGGCTACAATGCGCCTGAAGCTTCCGGTTGGTTTGTAGACCAGGACTTCATTCCTCGCAACAGCACCTCCTGCTCTGTAGTCATTCAGGGCGTGAAGAAAGGCGAGAAGGCTGAACTTACCACACTGTGGACCATCTTGGGTTACCCACCGACCGGCATTGCCGTACCACTCTGGGTAAAGAACAATCTGCCCGACATGATGACATATAATAAGGTATATAAGGCTGCTCCGCTTAGTCACCAGTCGCTGAAGCTGGCAGACGAGAAGGTGTTCTGCTACAACCAAGGCGGCGGAACCAGTAAATACCTCTGCTGGGATAACCTCTACAACCACGATGGCACCGGCCTGATGCAACAAGTAGTCAAATGGGAAGAGGGCATCACAGCATACACCACCCCCATCATAGAAGGCTGGCGGAAGAGAGGTAAAGTGGATCTGAAAGAGATGGAAGCTTTGTACCAGAAGCTGGAAGAAGACCTGAAGGCTGTTTATTTGAAATAACACACTATGCACAAGAAGATATTTTGCATGGTACTCACCCTTATCATCGGATTGCCTGTACTGCCCGTGCAGGCAATCTCTTTTGAGTACCCCGAGAACATTAGAACCGTTGCGTTTCAACAAGCCGAAGACACCCTGAAGGGAAGTAAGGAAGCGTTGGAAAGGTTGCAAGAACTGACCAAACAGGGGCGCAAATCGGAAAGAATATTCAGTACTCTGAGCAAGAACAAAGGGGATGAAGAGAAGGCAAACTTCCATTTGTTACAGGCATACAAACTCTACATTCAGTGCGAAAAGGAGATTCCGCAGGAGGTAGAAGGAGTGAATCGGGAGAGTTATCGCAGCTTTCTGAAGGAGAACTGCATGCGCCTGTACAATGCCGGCATCTACTTCAACGAGCAGAAGCAGTTCACCTTGGCAGACGATTGTTACGCTACGCTGACCGACTTGTTACAGTTTGGAAAAGACAATTACGACGTGACCCTGGAGGACGTGGTCTACAATCGTGCCCACGTGGCCTATTGGGCCAAGGATTATCAAAAGGTGGTCACCCTGCTCTCTCCGCTTGACCCTATGCCTCACGCACGCAACGGCTACAAGTATCTGGCCGAAAGTCACAAGGCATTGAAACAGTTTCCGGAGATGGCTAAAGCACTTCGTAAAGGTGCCGAGCAGTTCCCTGGTGATGAGTTCTTCTTCAACAACCTGGGACTCTACTATCTGGAGCACCGACAATACGATGAGGGGTTGAAGTTCTTGAATCACTATCACTCGGTGGACCGCTCTTCAGAGAAGATTCTCCGCCTGCAACTGGAGCTGGCAACCCGTAAGCATGACACGCAGTTGGAGATTGCCACAGCCAAGGAGTTATTGAACGTGACTTCACAAAAGCTGGACATTGCCGTCCACATAGGTGAAGCTTACATAGAACTGGCGATGAAGACAAACCAAGATTCGCCCTTTCTGTTGCCGGACTTAAACAATCCGGAGTACGTGAAAGAACAGGCACTCATCAAAAGTTACTATCAAGAGGCCATCCATTACCTGGAGTTTGCCAAGAAACTGGCTCCCCACCGCAACGATTTATGGGAACGCGGGCTGAAGTGGGCCAGAAAATATGGAGAATAAGAGGGAATCATTCAACATCTCTCAGGCACTGCCTAGCAACAGCAGAATGCCAATGATGAGGGCTGCCAGTGCCACAAGAATGAGCAGGCTGTAAATCAGCATGCGTGCCGTTCCCCAGAAACTGCCCCACCAGGAGGCGTGGTAAAGTTGTTTGTAGTCTATCCAAAAGAGGAAAAAGATGAGCCACTGGGGTACATCGTAGAGGTCGTCTACCTGAGCCTGCCCACAGAAAGGAAGCACCAGAATGCTGATGAGCAACGTCTGGCAAGCTATGTAGGCCTGGATGAAGAGGTGCTCCGTAAGGTTATAGCGTGGAGAAAAGCGACGGCGAAAGGAGAAAAGGGTGGCCAGGGCAAACAGGGGCAGCGTGGCAATGATGCGGAAGGCTTTGTTTCCGTGCATCCAGCTCTCCAGTAGTTTACAGACTCGTTGCAGGTAGGAACTGTCGGCCAGTGTGGTATCTACATTGTTCCGCACGAGGTCACCTCCTTCTATGAGTGATTCAATGATACCATAACCCTCTTCTGCCTCATTATCAGCGACCGATTCACTTGTTGCTTTCTCTTTCCGAACGGCTTGCAGGTGACGGTCGATGGAATTTATTTCTTGCAGAGCAATGGCAATGGTTGCACTGTCTTGCTCGGTTTCCAGTTCTTTTGCCAGTTCTTTTTTCACCTCTTCCCAGCGGGTTTGTGTGGCTGTGCCACCCTCTTTCTGCGTGCGGAGTAAAGCCTCGGGGTCGACCAGTTGCACGATCATGATGTAGAGGGCTGCCAGAATAAAGAGCATTTGAAAGGGGCGGAACTGAGGAGCACGCTGTCCGGCAATGAAGTCGCGTATCATGTAACCGGGGCGATGGAGTAAGTCGAGCATGGTGCGTCCGAATCCGGTGTCGATGTTGAAGAAGCCGCTGGCTATGTTCTGTAAAGCATTGCGCAGACGGTAACGTGTTGTCTTCCGGCTCTGTCCGCAGCGAGGGCAGAAGTTGCCCGTATATTCCTCCCCACAACAGAGACAGGTAGAGGGCTCTTCATGCTTGAGAGGCAAGGTCTTTCCCCGCATCAAACGGATGTTCAGCAAGCGTACGCGAGCGGTAAGCGGAGCCATCAGGCGGGCTATAGCCTCTATCCAGGTGAGGGGAAGAATGCGACGGTGGCGCAACATTCCCCAGAGTGTCAGCAGAAAGATAGTAGGGAAAAGAAAGGTCTCAAAATCAGGCACACACTCTACGTAACTCAGACAAGCGAGCAACAACAGTATGGCAACCTGCCACCAGCAGAGAGGAAGACGTGAATTCATTGCATGTGTGTTTTATTCGGTTGGCGGCAAAGGTAAAGATTTTTAAGGAATTTATCCTGTACGCATCATTTGAAATAGGGGGAAACTCTCTATCTTTGTGGCACTATAACTAATAGATAGAAAGGATTGTAATATGAGCGCAATGGAACTGAATGCTGAAATTCTGCGCCAACTTAGCTATATTGCCGATGAAGAGAGCGCGATGCAAGAGGTGTTGGAGTACATCAAAGGCGTGGTACGTCGTCATACGGCCGGTGATTCTCCTTGTTGCTACTCGCTGGAGGAAGTGAAGCAACGTCTGCAAAGAACAGAAGCGGATGCGATAGCGGGGCGGGGACTCAGTGAAGAGGAAGCAGACAAACTAATAGACGCTATGTTATGAAACTAAAGTGGCATCCATTAGCAATCGAAGACCTTAGCAGAACGGTAGATTATTGCCGTGAACGTTTTGGAACGCTTGTTTCAATACAAGTGCGTGAAAAGATTAGACACTCTGCTAAGTTACTAAAGACGCATCCCCTACTCGGTCCCATCGAGCCAAAGCTACAAGGCTGTACTCGCCTAGAATATCGGGGACTTGTAGCCGATGCACACACCAAGATTATCTATACGGTTCATAAGGAGTACGTCTACATTCACTTGCTGTGGGACGTTCGCAAAGATGATACCTATCTGCCACAAGCAGCCGTTCATCGCTACCATTTCTCGGAAGAGGAGCAACACTGGATGGTTAATGAAGAGTCTCAAGAAGAGTACGAGAAGTAGAATCTAACAGAAAGATATAAACGATGGATGCAACACTGGAATTTGTCCGGTATTGCATCCATCTTCTTTTTACTGTTATCTGTCGGTAGTTAAAGACAGAAGTTACATTCCAAAGCTATAATTCCCTATATTCTCTGCAACACTGCTTACAATGCCCAGCAACACAATACCCAAGGTACAGATGACAAGGGCTGCACGACTGTAACCGTCGGTACGGATGGGGGCAATGGGTTCATCGTTCTTGTTGATATACATAGCCTTGACTATCTTCAGGTAGTAGTAGAGGGAGATGACGGTATTGAGCAAGGCAATGAACACCAGCAGATGGAAACCGCTATTGAAGGCTGCCGCGAAGATAAAGAACTTCGAGAAGAATCCTGCAAAAGGCGGAATACCTGCCAAAGAGAAGAGTGCCAAAGTCATGAGGAAGGTAAGGCGGGGATTGGTGGTGTAGAGGCCATTATACTCATCAAGGGTAAACTTGTGGGCTTGAATGGCCACGATGGTAATCACCGCAAACACAGCCATGTTGGCAAAAAGGTAGACCAGAATGTAATAGATAAGGGAGGTCATACCTTGTGCCGTGCCGCTGATGACACCGAGCATGATATAGCCCGCCTGCGAGATACTACTGAAAGCCATCAAACGTTTCAGGTTCTGCTGGCGCAAAGCGAAGAGGTTGGCCAGGGTGATGGTAGCAATGATGACCCAGTAGAGAGCAGTCTGCCAGTCATCCACCATTGGGGTGAAGACTTTAAAGAGCATGGTCATCAACACGAAAGCAGCACCACCTTTAGAAACAACACTCAGGTAGGCCGTCACAGTGGAGGGAGCGCCCTGATAGACATCGGCTGTCCAGAGGTGGAAAGGTACCAGCGAAATCTTGAAAGCCATACCGGCAAAGAAGAAGACGAAAGCCATCACCTGCATGGAGTTGCCCACCAGTTTCTCGGGCATATCAGCAAAGTAGAGTGTGCCCACTGTGCCGTAAATAAGTGAAATACCATAAAGCAGCAAACCGCTGGAGAAGAGAGCGGAAAGGATATACTTCGCACCTGCTTCTGCCGAGTGGTGTCGATACTTGTCGATGGCTACGAGGGCAGCCATGGGAACGCAGGCCATCTCTAAGCCGATGAAGAACATCAGGAAGTGACCGGCCGAAATCATCAGATACATTCCCAGCAGGGTACAGAGGGTAAGGAAGTAGAACTCACCTTGTTTGTATGCATTGGCGGGCCACTTCATCCACTCATGGCCTATCAAGAAGACGATGAGGGTACCTATACTAAGGATAGACTTGACAATGCTCTGCACTGGCGCATTCTGATACATACCGCCAAAAGCTTCCGTCTCCGGACCGGGCACAATGGTGATGAGGGTGTGTATCAGGAGTAGTACCACAGGAATAATCGTATTCAGCACCGGCTTGCCATCTTTCTTGTGGGCATCGGGGCTGAGGAAGAGCAGGTCGGCGATAAACAGGATGAGGATGACACCGATAAGCGACAGCTCTTCTTTGAGAATGAGGAATTGGGAATAGTCCATATCTTTCAATTATGAATTATAAATTTAGAATTATGAATTATCTGCACGTTAATGGACTAACCAAGCCGGCCACACTCTCCCCTATCATATCACTTATCCACCAGGGAGCGATGCCGAGGGCGGCCACACAGACTATGAGGATGATGACAGCAGTGCGCTCGTCCCACGTAGCGTCAGTCAGAGTGAGGTGATGAGGATTAGTGCAAGTACCATAGAGAATCTTGCCCACCAGACGGAGAATGTAGACAGCCGTAATGACGATGCTGCAGCAAGCGATGATGGTCCACACGCGGTGGAAGGTATCGGCGTGCTGGAAGGCTCCGTTGAAGATGGTCATCTCGGCCACGAAGCCACTCAGACCGGGCAGGCCGAGGTTGGCGAGACCGGCAATCACATAGCTGACAGCCAAGAAGGGCATTATCTTCATCAGGCCACTAAGCTCGCGAACGTCGCGGGTATGGGTGCGGCCGTAAATCATACCGATGAGGGCGAAGAAGAGGGCAGTCATCAATCCGTGAGAGAGCATCTGCAGGATGGCTCCCGTGTTGGCTGTTTGGTTCATCATCAGGATGGCGAAGAGTACCAGACCGCAGTGGGACACGGAGCTGTAGGCATTGATGTACTTCAGGTCGGTCTGTACACAAGCAGAGAAGGCACCATACACTACCGAGATTCCGGTCAGCACGAGGAATATCCAGCCCAACTCATTGGCCGCTTCGGGCATCAACTGCATGGCGATGCGGAAACAGCCGTAGCCGCCCAACTTCATCAGCACACCGGCGTGAAGCATACTCACAGCCGTGGGAGCTGAGGCGTGACCGTCAGGACTCCAAGTATGGAAGGGGAACAGTGCGCCAAGCACACCGAAACCGAGGAAGGTCAGCGGAAACCAGATGCGTTGCTGTTCCACGGGGATGGCGTGCAGTGCGGCCAACTGCTCCACATTCATGGTCTGTGCCCCGCTACCGTAGTAAATACCCAAGATACCTATCAGCAGGAAGGCTGAGCCACCCATCAGCATCAGCGTCAGTTTCATGGCAGAATACTCCTTGCGGCCGCTTCCCCACACACCGATGAGCAGGTACATAGGAATGAGTGCCACCTCATAGAACATAAACATGGTGAAGAGGTCGGTACAAATGAAGAAACCGAACACACCCAGCGACAGCAGTGTGTACCAAAGAAAATACTCTTTCGTCAGCGGTTGCAGTCTCCACGAAGCAAACACACCGGTGAAGACGATGACAGACGTCAGCAGCAGCATGGCTACTGATATACCGTCCACACCGACAGAGTAGCAGATGTTAAGCGCAGGATACCACGCCCACGAGTCGGTGAAGAGCATTTCAGCCGTATCGCCACCCGAACGAGCCTGCAGGTAAGCAACGGTCAAGCCCACAGCTGCCAACAGCAGAACCGAGGCACCGGTCACCATCACCGTACGAACTTGCCTGATGCTTCGGGCCATCCACAGCCCCAACAGCATCAGCAGAGGAATCAATACAAATATATTCAAGAAGTTCATAATATCTAATTATCGGGTCCTCCCTCGTCCCCTCCCTCTATGGAGGGGAGAGAGATTGTCCAGTTAATCATTTATGTTATTTGTCTCTATTCATTTTATTTATTATTAAAGGTCTCGTTACACCCCTCCATAGAGGGAGGGGACGGGGGAGGGTCTATAGCAGTATCAATATCAACGCCAGCGTTCCAAGCAGGAAGACAAAGGCATATTGCTGCACATGGCCATTCTGCAAGCCCCGGATTTCGTCGGACGTGGCATCTGCTCCCCAAGCCAGAAAGTCGAAGAAGCCATCCACCACATGACGGTCGAACCAAGCAATGGGGCGACTGATACAGCCGAAGATTATCTTGTGTGTGACAAACTGGTACACCTCATCTATATAGAAGCGGTGGTAAGCAGCCGTCCACAAGCCCCGGAAGCGGCGTTGCAAACCGTCGGCCACGGGCTGTTTCTCACCTTTATATATATAGGTAGCCAACAGAATGGCCGCTACAGCCACGGCAATGCTGGTTCCGGCCACTGTCCAGTCAAGGTGAATATCGTAGGCCGTACCGTTAGAACTGGTGAAGTGTCCAAAGGGGATGAATCCGGCCACGCAGGTGATGACGGCAAGGAACATCAGGGGCAGGGACATGGAAAGCCCCTCCCTAACCCTCCCCCGATGGGTGGGAGTTGAGGGGGCTGCCCAAAAGATTCCATAATACAATCTGAACATATAGAACGCTGTCATACCAGCAATCAGTGTCATCGCCCAACCCATAAGAGGACTGAAGTGGAAGCAAGCAGTCAGGATCTCGTCTTTCGAGAAGAATCCCGAGAAAGGCGGGATGCCTGCAATGGCCAAGCAGGCGATGAGGAACGTCCAGTGCGTGATGGGCATATACTTGCGCAGTCCGCCCATAGCCGACATTTCGTTGCTATGCACAGCGTGGATGATGCTGCCTGCACCGAGGAAAAGCAATGCCTTGAACATGGCATGGGTAAAGAGGTGGAACATAGAGGCCATGTAGCCCAATCCGCCTTCGTGCGGGTCGGCCGAGGTACATACACCCAAAGCAACCATCATGAAGCCAATTTGCGAGATGGTAGAAAAGGCCAGCACACGCTTGATGTCGCTCTGCACGCAAGCCACCGAAGCGGCATAGAAGGCTGTGACGAGACCGACGTAAGCCACCAGATGCAGTACGTCGGGCGCATAGCCGATGAAGAGCGGGAACATACGAGCCACCAGATAGACACCGGCCACCACCATCGTAGCAGCATGGATAAGGGCACTGACAGGAGTCGGGCCTTCCATCGCGTCGGGCAACCAAATGTGCAGGGGAAACATGGCACTCTTTCCGGCACCGCCGATGAACATCAGTCCCAATGCCAAGGGAACCATCTTCACGGCCATACCCGTCAGACTGCCGGTATCCGTCAGGAAACTGTAGGAACCGACGTAGTAACCATAAACAAGAATGCCTATCAGAAATCCCAAGTCGGCAAAGCGCGTCACGATGAATGCTTTCTTCGAAGCGGCAATGGCAGCAGGTTTGGTGTAGTAGAATCCGATGAGCAGATAACTCGACACACCCACCAGCTCCCAGAAGAGATACATCTGGAAGATATTCGTTGCCACCACCAATCCGAGCATCGACATAGTGAAGAGACTGAGGAAAGCGTAGTATCGCTGAAAACCGCGTTCGCCCTTCATGTAACCGAAGGAGTAGATGTGTACCATCAGGCTGACGGTGGAGATGACTACAAGCATCATTACCGAGATGGGGTCGAGCAGGATACCCATGTCAATGCTCAGCGTCTCCGTGAAGGGAAGCCAGCAGATGTTGTAAGGAACAAGCGTCTCAAACGTGCCGTCTGCCAGTCGGGGTGCGGTGAAGTAGTTTGCAGCCGTCAGCCACGACAACACCGTCACCACTGTCAGCGAAGCCGTGCCGATGAGACCCGCCGCGCGGTGGCTCATCCATTTGCCTCCCAATCCCAACGTAAGGAAAGAGAGCAGAGGCAAGAGAAGTATTAGAATCGTATATTCCATATCACCATTTCATTTCGTTGAGGTTCTTCACCTGAATGTTCTTCAGGTTACGATAGATGTTAATCATAATGGCAATAGCCACAGCCGTTTCCGCAGCCGAGATGGCAATGGAGAAGAGCGCAAAAAAGTATCCCTCCATGCCGCCGGGGAACAGATAGCGGTTGAACACGGCGAAGTTGATGTCCGTAGCATTCAGAATCAGTTCCACACTGATAAGAATGGCCAGCGTGTTGCGTCGGGTGAAGAATCCATACATCCCGGCAAAGAACATGATGGCCGAGAGGATGAGGTAGTATTCCATGTAAACCATAAGCGTTATCTTTTTCTTGCAATTAAGATGCCCCCCACAATGCAGGCCAGCAACAGGATGCTGACTGCCTCGAAGGGCAAGAGGTATCCATACTTGTCGCCCGAGAGCATCTGCTGCCCGATGAGGCGGACGTTGATTTCAATAGGTGTCACGTCGGCAGAGGCCAGGAACTTGTGTTTCAGCGTTACCAGCACCACGATGATGGCGCCGGCCACGGTAGCGCCGGCTCCGGCCAGAAACTTGCGACGTTTCAGCTCTTCGGCACGGTCTCCCTTGTCACTCGTCAAGAGGATGGAGAAGACGTAGAGCACCACAATGCCGCCAGCGTAGACCATCATCTGCACGGCACCGAGGAAAGTGTAGCCCAGCAGGAAGTAGATGCCCGCCGTACCAAACAGCACGAAGAGCAGGTAGGTGGCCGAACGCACAATGTGCTTGGTTGTTACCGTCAGCACCGAGAAGACGGCAATGAAGGCGGCCAACAGAAAGAATACAATTGTTTCCATTATTACTTATTCAATTTCATTATCAGTTTGGCGCGGTCGAACACGGCGTTCTCGAACTCCTGGTCGAAGGTGATGGCGTCGTGCGGACAGGAGTTGGTACACAGCTGGCAGAAGATGCAGGAGCCGAGGTTGTACTCGTAGCTGACAAGCTGTTTCTTCTTCTTGCCGTCGTCGGTTGTCACGGTTTCGCTCTCGATGTGGATGGTGCCGTTGGGGCAGGCCATCTGACACAGTCCGCAGGCCACGCACTTGTTGCGTCCCTCGTCGTCGTGAGGCATCACGAGGCGGCCACGGAAGCGGTCGGACAAGACGAGTGTCTTGCGGTTCTCGGGATATTGCTCGGTCACCTTCGGAGTGAAGAACTCGCGCAGAGTGGTTTTCAGTCCGGTGCCCAGGCTGACGATGGCGCGGGCGATGGTGCCGAGGTAAGTATTGTTATTCATTTTGAATTATGAATTGTGAATTATGAATTATCAACTATCAAAAGTGGAGGCCGAAAGTAGCGACAAGTGCCATCAGCAACAGGTTTACCATAGAGATGGGCACCAGGAATTTCCACTCCAACGTCAGTATCTGGTCGATGCGCAGACGGGGGAAGCTCCAACGCATCCACATCATCAGCCACACCACAAAGAATGCCTTGCCGAAGAACCAAAGGAAGCCGGGAATGTAGTCCATCAGCGCATTGAAGCTCTCCAGACCGGGAATGTGCAGCGGCATCCAACCTCCCAGGAACACCGTAGCGGCAATGGCGGCCACGATGAAGAGGTTCAGATACTCGGCCAGGTAGAAGAAGCCGAATCCCATGCCACTGTACTCCGTGTGATAGCCGGCGGTCAGCTCGCTTTCGGCTTCGGGAAGGTCGAAGGGGCCACGGTTGCACTCCGCGTTGCCTGCAATCAGGTAGATGACGAAGGCGATGAGGGCCGGAACGTGTCCCTTGAAGATGAACCAGCCGTCGGCCTGCCCTTCCACAATCTCACTCATCTGCATGGTGCCGGCCAGCACCACCATCGTCAGTATGCTTATGCCCACCGACAGCTCGTAGCTGACGATTTGCGCTCCGCTTCGGATGGCACCGATGAGGGAGAACTTGTTGTTACTGCTCCAGCCTGCCAGCAGGATGCCTACCACCCCGATGCTCGATGCAGCCAGGATGAAGAAGACGCCGACGTTGAAATCCAGCACCTCCACCCCTCTCGAAATGGGCAGGCAGGCAAAGGTGAGGAACGATGCCAGCAGAATCATGTAGGGAGCCAGGCGATAGAGTACCTTGTCCACCCCTTTGGGGGTGAAGATTTCCTTGGTCAGCATCTTCAGCACGTCGCAAACCACCTGAACGGTGCCCCACGGGCCTACACGCATCGGGCCAAGGCGACATTGGAAGAAGGCGCACACCTTTCGCTCCATGTAAATAAGGATGATGGCCAGCACGGCGTAGAGCAGAATGATGCCGATGCCCACGGCCACGCATTGCAGAAACAGCCACATCCCGTTATTCATTATTTCAGTCATATATGCTTGTTTTTAGTTTACAGTTTCGTTCTTTCCTCCCCTCCACGCAGGGAGGAGGAGGGTGCGGGTCTATCTTTATCGGTCAATATCCGGCACAATATAGTCCAACGTTCCGCCGATGGCTATCAGGTCGGCTATCTTCTGTCCTCGGGTGATGGTGTCGACCACGGAGACGAGCGGCAGGCCCGTGGAGCGGTAGTGCAAGCGGTAGGGATACTTGTCGCCACGGCTTTCCAGGTAGACGCCGAACTCGCCACGACTGCTCTCCACGGCGGCATAGTAGCAGCCTTCGGGCACGCGGATGATGGGTTTCATCTTCTCCTGAATGGGGCCGTCGGGGATGTTGTCGATGAGCTGCTCGATGATGTGCAGGCTCTCTTCAATCTCCTCCATGCGCACCATGTAGCGGGCAAAGCTGTCGCCCTCCTTGCGAATCACCTCGCGGAACTCCACACGGTCGTAGGCGGCATAGGGGGCACGTTTGCGCACGTCGCACATCCAGCCGCAGGCACGTCCGCTGCCGCCGGTCACACCGTAGCCGATGGCATTTTTACGGCTCAGGATGCCGGTGCCCTTCAGACGGTTTTGGGCAATGACGTTTCCGGTGAAGATGTCGTGATACTCCTTCAACTGACCACGCAGGTAGGGGATGAACTCCTTGACACGGCGCAGGAAGTCGGGATGGAGGTCGCTCTGCACGCCGCCGATGGTGTTGTAGTTCAGGATGAGGCGGCCGCCGCAGGTCTGCTCGAAGATGTCGAGTATCTTTTCGCGGTCGCGGAATCCGTAGAGGAAGGCGGTGGTGGCTCCCATGTCCTGGCAGAGGCAGGAGAAGAAAAGCAGGTGCGAGTCGATGCGCTGCAGCTCGTCCATAATAGTACGGATGACCTGCACGCGGTCGCTCACCTGCACGCCCATGGCCTGCTCGATGCAGAGGCAGAGCGCGTGTCGGTTCTGCATGGCGCTCAGGTAGTCCAGGCGGTCGGTCAGTGCCAATGTCTGCGGATAGGTCAGGCTCTCGCTCATCTTTTCGATGCCTCGGTGGATGTAGCCGCAGTTCACGTCCACCTTGCGGATGTTTTCACCGTCGAGCGAGACGCGGAAGCGCAGCACGCCATGCGTGGCGGGGTGTTGCGGGCCGATGTTCACCACATATTCTTCGGGCTGAAACAGCCGTCGCTGCTCGGGCTTCACGGTGCCGTCCGGCTGAGGCAGCCAGCAGGTGGTGGTGTCCACGGTCTCCTCGTTCGTCATGCGCAGGGGGTTCTGCTGCTCGGGTTGGTCGTCCTTGCGGAAGGGGTGGCCCACCCAATCTTCGCGCAGGAAGAGGCGTCGCATATCGGGGTGGCCGGTGAAGCGGATGCCGTAGAAGTCGTACACCTCGCGCTCCATCATCAGTGCGGCCGGAAAGAGGTCGCTGACCGAGGGGAGGAAGGGATTCTCGCGGTTCAGCGTCGACGTACACACCTGAAAGCGCTCGTGCGTCAGGTCCGACTCTATCAGATAGACCACACCCAGGCCGCGCCGCGTTCCGGGTGCATCGTCCGGCTGCGGTTCGCCCCAATCCACGCCTATCAGGCTGCGGAGAAATTCCGCATCCTCTTCCAGACGGATGCGCCTTATCTCGTCGTGGATTTTTTCGGGTTCAAAGTATTTTATATCCATATCGTTGATGTTTTTTACCATAAAATTACGGTTCTCGGAGCAAAAAAGGTGAAATTCTGCGTTTTGAACTGAGCCATAACGCATTAAACAGAAAACCTCAGAAATAGTAACGATGGCAATTTAGCAAAGAAACGCAAGGTAATGAAATAGAACGGTTGCCTAATCATTACCCGATAACTAAGTAAAGTTTTTCTTTGTGTCGTCACGTTTCATCGTTCTGCGTTAGTTTGCATATCAATGTATAACTCGCTGATAACTAATTTTGTAACCAAAAAAGATTAGACTATGCGAAGTACATTTAAGGTGCTGTTCTACGTGAACGGAAGCAAAGAGAAAAACGGTATTGTTCCCATTATGGGACGAGTGAC
>JAGATY010000003.1 GCA_017621035.1 Bacteroides sp.
TCGCTCTGTTGACAATTTTGCTACCAACCTGTTTGCTGGTCTTATCGCATATAACCTCTTGCCTAAGAAGCCATCTATGAACATTGAAATCATTGACAAAAGCAGGTGGATTGGATAAGCCTTATACCGAACTCACGTTCCAATGAATAGACCGTAGGCAAGGGGAGAGAAATAAAGAAGCCAACCCGCTACAAGGTTAGTAACGGATTGGCTTTCAATATAAAATCAATTAGAAAGAATTTAATGCGCTACTGCATCATAAAGATTCTGCAGCATAGCAGGACACTCGTCGGTTATTTCACACCCCGTATTCAATAAGATTGTAGAGAAAGAAGGAGCCACTGAACGAGTATATGAGCGTGCATCTCCATATGATACAACATAATAATATTCAGAACTAAGCTCAACAACCTGAACTATAATCAATAAGGTTCCTTCAGAATTCATCATGCCAATATAACCTTCTTCTTCATCGACAGTTACTGTAACATATCTTTCTTTAAGGAACTCTGCTAATTGTTCTAAGTTAGAAGTATTGGTAAACATAGAAGCTATGTTCATAACTTCATCTTCAAAGCCATACATATAATAAGAAACTTTTCCTTTTCCGTTATAAAGAATGGCTTCATCCGATTCCTCTTCTATAGAATAAGAAGTCATCTGCTTTTTAAGTTGATTAAAAGTGCAGCCGAAGTCCAAAACAGGCTCTGCAAAGTCGCTATTACCCGGTTTCACCGTAACTTTAAATGAATGATTCTTTCCTACAATGTATGTTTCTCCCTGTCTTACAGCTGTTAACACATCATCTTTAACTGTTACAATGAATGTATTCTCAGATTCCCAATCATCATCGGCTTCTAACTCGTAAGTGTCACCAACAGTCAAAACCAAATCCCCAAATTCAGGACCGTTGTCTGAATCAGAAGAACAAGCAGTAAACAATAACAAAGACATTAAAGTCAAGATTGATAAAGTTTTATTCATATTAAATGTTTTATTATGCCTCTCAATTCCCGGAAAAGGCGATAAATAAAAAGAAGGTGTGGGAACTATTATTGTTTATCCTTAGATTAGGCTTCTCGCATTGCCTTTAGAGTGGATAAAACAATAGCCCACACCAATCTTGATAATATCTAACTCCTCAATAAGTTCATATGAGAGGAGGAACATATCAAATGATGTGGTGCTACTGTTATTATCTTCACTCTAAATGGAATTTTGCGAGAATTCAATCTAAGAAGATAATTTCAATAACACCTTTACGTTAATAAACTATTCCTGCAGCCTAACGCAATAGGTGCTAATAGAATCGAGGCAAAGTTAATGAATTAAATCTGAAAGCAAATAAAGTTCGATAGAAAAGTAACAAGACATAATGTTTTTATAATGCTCGGTGTTACGGCTAAAACACTCAGTGTTACAGCCAAAACATTCGGTGTTTTTCCGGAAACACTCAGTATTACTTTCGGTAACACTGAGCATTGTTTCAAGAACAAACTGCAATTTCGTCATCAATAGTTTGAAATGACGTCTTCAATCGTTAAGCAATCTTGTTTCATAATGAGAAAATGCTGCTGCGACTGCCTGTGTACCGGCTGAAAACAAGGAGAAAGTGTACTTAAGTTAGAAAGTTATATAATAGGTATTATGTTAAGTATTGAAAGAAGGATAAGAAAAAAGGGGCTATTGCTAGCCCCCGGAATCATTTAAATTATAAATGAAAGTATGAATTGTCAGATTACTTCGATGGATGACACAGGTACCCAACCTACTTTACCGTCAGACAAGCGGATTTCTTTCCAGCTACTCATGGAGTTGTCCTTTATCTCGACCTTATGGCCTTCGTGCAACACAAAAAGGCTGACACCGTTATCGCTGGGTGTACTTCTTACAACTACGCTTGGCGATAATATAACGGCTTGGTTTCTTTCTACCAGACTTTGTTTCTGTTTCAGTGCAAAGATGTTGGTCAAGATTACTGCAATGAACAGGAATATGCCGAATGAGAATCCTAGTTTCCTATACATCAATTTGTTAGAGAACAGATAAAGTACGATTGCCAGAAGAAATAAACAGAATAATACCACTCCCAGCTTGGCCCAGGCATCTGCAGACAAGCAGTTTATCAGCGCTTTGAACCAGGTTACAAAGAACAGTTCCGGTATGGCAACTACGTTGTCGACGGTTTTGGCACGTGCTATCTCCAGGTTTGCTCGAATATCTGAATTGCCGGGCTGCAACAGTAAAGCTCGTTCGTAGTTTAAAATAGCTTTTCCTAAGTTCTCGGTCTTGTAATAGCTGTTACCTAGATTATAGTAGAGTTCTGCCGCTTCGCCTTGTTGCAACAGTGTTTCGTAAACTTGAATGGCCGAAGCATAATCTTTCTGCATATAGGCACTATCGCCCACCGCCTTGGTTACAACTGCCGCAACCGAGTCTTTGGGCAAGAATCCGGTTGTGCTTTCGGTGGCCATGGTCTTCAACGAGATGCAGACCAGCAGTAATAATATGATTGATATCTTCTTCATAATCATTTTGTTGTTAAAGAGTTAGCACTTAATTGAATTTTCCATCTTACCAATTACTTCTAACGAACCGGAATAGATTTTGTCCATTGCCTGATTGTCTGTTGCGGGAGCAAAACGAGCGAATTCACACTCTTGCAGCAGTCGCAAGAACTCTTGTATAAGCACTGGTTCCACTTTGCATCTGCTCAGCTCTCCTTCAATGTTTTCTTTTGAAAGGCATGATACGGGCATGTTCAGTTTATCGCTGATGTATCCCCACAAAGCTCTGAGCACTTCGTCATAGAATTCATCTTTTTTATTCTCAGTCAGTAACTTATTGGCATATTTCATGCGCTTTACGGCCACTTTGTTTGCTTTCTTCGTGCGAGTCTTTGCAATGTTGGCATTGGCTGCAATCTTACGACGGTAGAATACAAACACAACAACGAAAAGAGCGAATGGAATCAGGTAACACAACCAATATCCGACAGAGCCGAAGAAGAAACTTCCCCTTGCCTGTAGCTTCACATCGTTCAGACGAATATGACGAATGTCCTCGTTCAGTATTCGGAGGTCTTCTTTGTTGGTAAAGTTGGCAATGGTTTGTGCGGCATTTCCACTTCCTTTTTCTACTTTCAATTCATAAGGTTGTGAGGACAAAGTCTTGTATGCTCCGCTCTTTATGTCGAAGTAGCTGAAGTTTATGGCGGGTATTGTATAGGTGCCGGCATCACGAGGAATTGCCAGATACTCAATTACTTTGTTGCCAGTCAATCCTTCGTTGGTAAGACGGAACTTGTTTTCCACTTTGGGGTCATATATCTCAAAGTTTTCCGGGAACTTGACTTCCGGATTGGAAATCAGCTTCATATTACCCGTTCCGGAGATAACAACCTTTATGGTTACAGCTTCGTTGGTCTTAACTTCTGACTTATTGATGGAGGAAGTCATTGTAAACTCCCCTACTCCGCTGGAGAAGTCTGCCGGTTTTCCGGCCGGAAGGGGTTTTACTTGGATGGTTAACTTAGGTGTCTGAATGGTTTTCTTTACTTCCACATAGTTACCGCCTCCATTGAAGAAAGCCTCGAACGGGTCAGAAACAGGTGTAACACAAGCAACTGAAGCATCGAAACGAGCCACATCGATGGTCAGTTCACCCGATTGTTGCGGGAACAATACAAACTGGCGGAAGATGGTTGTCTGATAGTTACGTCCTTTGTAGTGCTCCAATCCCCACTTTCGATTATTTGAAAGCTCAATCTCTTGTGAGTGAAAGCCTTTAAAGTCCGGCAACTTTACGTTGTCAAAGCGTTGCAAGTCAACCAGTGTGTATATTTTATAGGTCAACAGCAATGCTTCTTGCTCATATACTGTTGTTTTATTGACAATGGCGCGAATAAACAGGTCTGTATCAGAGATGGAAGTTGAAGATCCTGAACGACCACTTGCTTTTCCCTTTGTTTCCGTGCTTTTGTCGGGCGGTAATACTTTGATGTGTACGGCATTGGAGGTCATTGGGTTACCTTCGGCCGTAATGGTTGCACCGGGAATGGTGTATTCACCCTCAGCCAATGCTTTTAGAATGTAAGTGAAAGTAAGACTCTCAGTTTGTTTCCCATTTATAATCTGCATGTTGTAAGAGCGGTTCGGTCCCATCAGTATATCGAACCCTTTGATGGAGGGAATACGGACATCTTTTACATTCTGCGTGTTGATGGTGTACGAGAGTCTGAACTGGTCGCCTGCGGCTACCGCATCCGGTGCTGAAGCTGTAAAGGTAATCTTATCTGAAGCAAAGGCTCCGATACAGCCAACAACTAATAGTAACCACAATGAAAATATCTTTCTCATTATCTATTCAATTTATTTATTACCAATCTTTTTCTAATTTTCCGCCTTGAATTACTTGCTGTTTCTTCACTTTATCTTGCACCTCTTTCTCATCTTGCATGATGGAATTCAGCAGTTTTTCAGCATTTTCTTGTGACATCTGATTGTCATCCTGCTGAGGTTGTTGCTGTTGTTGTTGCTCTTGTTGCTGATTCTGATTCTCTTGCTGTTGCTGCTCCTGCTGTTGTTGTTGCTACTGCTGTTCCTGTTGTTGCTGATTGGAGTCAGAATCTTGGTTTTGTTGCTGCTGTTCGTTTAACTGCTTCTGAGCCAGCGCCAAGTTATAACGGGTTTCATCATCTTTTGGATTGTTTCTCAAAGATTCTTTGTAAGCTTCCACAGCCTTGGCAAACTCCTTCTGAGAATGAAAGATAACACCCATGTTATGATACATATGAGCAAGCTTAAGCTTATCCTTTTCAATCTTTGCACCGGCCGAATACATCTCCATGGCTTCTTGTAACTTATTCTGTTGCAGCAAAGTATTGGCCAGATTAAACATTGAAATGGTTGATTGCGGATTGACATCCAATGCCTTCCGGTAATTGATTTCCGCATCTATAAACAAACTGTCGGCAAAATCTCTGTTTCCTCTTCGTATGTAGTCTCTTTCCTCTTTCTGTGCGAAGGTAGAGAGAGGCAAACACAATAGTAGTAGTATTCCTATGTATTTTATTTGTATCATACCTTTTTACTTTTTGCTAAACAAATGAATGTTACGGAACAACGGATTCTTTCGCTCTAGCAGCAGCATCTCTGCCAAGAGAAGAAGCAATATAATGAGTGCAACAGATTGAAATTGTTCGTTATATTCCGTATAGACTTGAGTTTCAACGTCTGCTTTAGCCATCTTGTTGATTTCCTGATTGATGGCTTTCTGTGCATTGTTGGTATTATCTACCCTGACATACATACCATTGCCGGCTTTGGCTATCTCTTGACACATTTGTTCATTCAAACTGGTAATAACCACGTTTCCCTCACGGTCACGACGATAGTCATTAGTTCCTTCCAGCGGAATGGGAGCACCTTCTGGTACGCCTACACCTAACACATGGATTTGGATACCCTTTTCCACTGCTTGTTTGGCTGCTTCTGCCACCTTTCCTTCGTGATTCTCACCGTCTGTTATCAGAATAATGGCACGCCCTACCCCTTCTTGTGGAGTAAAACTTCTGGTAGCCAGCGAGATGGCTGCACCAATAGCTGTACCTTGTTTGGATATCAGAGAGGGATTGATGGTTTCCAAGAACATCTTGGCCGAAATGTAATCACTGGTGATAGGCAACTGAATGAATGCATCGCCGGCAAAAACAATCATGCCAACTTTATCGTCCTGCATCTTGTCAACCAACTGAGCAACCAGTCTTTTTGCCTTTTCCAAACGACTGGGTTGTACGTCTTGTGCCAGCATAGAGTTAGAAATGTCCAACGCAATCATTACCTCTACCCCTTGACGCTTAACTGTTTCCAACTTTGAACCAAACTGAGGACGTGCTAACAGTAAAGAGAACAGCCCGATGGCAAAGCATACCAAAGCAAACTTTACATCTGGTCTGTACTTGGAAACGTCCGGCATCAGTTGAGCCATTAACTCCGGATCACCAAACTTACGGATAGCCTTTCTGCGTCGATAGTTTGAATAGAGGTAGAATGCTATCAAACACGGCAATAGTAACAATAAATATAAATATGCAGGTTCTTCAAATCGAAACATCTTACTTCCTAATTACTTATACATCAATTATTTTATGGAATCTTCTTGAGAATAGAGTTACGTAAAAGCACTTCCAGCAAGATGCAGAGGAAAGCTAACAGAGCAAAGTTCCGATACTCCTCTTGTCGTTTGCTGAACTCTTTTACATTGAGCTTTGTTTTCTCCAACTTGTCGATTTCGGCATAAACCTCTTTTAACTTGGAATTACTGGTAGCACGAAAATAGTTACCGTCGGTTGTGCCGGCAATCTGAGTCAAAGTCTTCTCATCTATCTCCACCGGAACGTTTACGTACTGAACTGTACCTCCTATAGGATAGGGATAAGGTGCCATTCCATTAGTTCCTAAGCCGATAGTATAGACACGAATACCGAAGCTCTTTGCTATTTCGGCAGCAGTCAAGGGAGAAATATCACCTCGGTTATTTACACCATCGGTCAAAAGAATGATTACTTTTGACTTAGCTTTACTGCTTTTTAGGCGAGTTACTGCATTGGCAATACCCATGCCGATGGCTGTTCCGTCTTCAATCAGTCCGCATTTCATATCCTTAAGCAAGTTGAGCAATACTGCATGATCCACCGTAAGCGGACATTGCGTAAAGCTTTCGCCGGCAAACAAGGTTATACCGATGTTGTCATTAGGCCGACCGCTGATAAACTCAGCTGCCACCTCTTTGGCTGCTTCCAATCTGTTTGGTTTCAAGTCTTCTGCCAACATACTGGTCGAAACGTCCATAGCCAGCATGATATCAATACCTTCCATTTCTGTATTTTGCCAACTATCAGTGGTCTGCGGTCGTGCCAAGACAATAATCAATAGGGTCAAAGCTAGGATGCGCAATGCAAACGGTACATGCAACAGATAGTTCTTATAGCTTTTGGGAGCATGGGCATACACGCGAGCATCCGATATCTGAAGGGTTGCTTCATGATTCTTTCGCTTCCAAATGTACCACCCTATGTAAGGAAGAAGCAGTAGTAATAAAAATAAGTATTCAATATTGGCAAAAACCATAATCTTCTACATGTTATTTAGTGTGACAACAATGTCCTACAAACATCATACAAAGTAGTTATACAATTCACGACAGACATATACCAACGAGGTAATGACTGAGATTATCAAGAGTGCGATGCCCACACCCAAGAGAACCTTCGTACGCAACGAACGCTTTTCCACCACCACTATTTCGGTTGGTTGTTGCTGGTTCTGTTCTGTTTCCGGTTCTTTGGTATTGTTGATAAAGTCGATTGCATTGATTAAATTGGCATCGTTTTCATTCATCAAAGGGGTATGTTTGGCAAACTTTACTAAGTCTGCAGTAACGAAAAGTTCCTTTAGATCAGCAATTGCTTGTTTATCCTTGACTTCCAATAGTTTATCTATAATCTCACCAGAAGTCATTTCCATGGCATTGAAACCGAAACGTTCCTTGATGTAGATGCGAATTGTATCAGTAAGTTCTGTATAGTACTCCTTCGCTAGTCCTTTCTGCCATACCTTCTCTCCCTTGATACGTTCCATTTCCTGCATAGCCAACTGATGGGGAGGAAGCTTCGGTTCCACCTTGATTCTGCGGATAATTGGCTTGTTGTCCTTGATTCTGACAAACAGATAGAACACCAGGATGCACAACGGAATGAGCAATATTGCGCAAGTCAGCACGCCATACCAATCTTCCCACACAAAGGGAGGTTTCATGTTTTCCTTCGGGCCAAAGAAGCTTTCTGGGTTTTCGGGATCCAGTGGCACATCAACCGTATAGACCTTCAGAGCCAAGGGTTGCGAACGATAAACCATGGTGTCTACCATCACCTCCATGGGTGGCAGATAGTAGAGTGCCGAATCAAAAGAGGTAACGATGTATTCTTGCGTTATCAAAGCCCGCTTTCCGCCGTTAAGCAGTTGGGTGTCAGGCTTGGCGGTCTCCAATATCTCTACTCCTCGTACCAGTGTATCCTTATAAACAGGGAAGATTGCCCGCTTGTCTGTATCCACCGACACTTGAAGTTTTACCTTGGCTTGCTCTCCAATCAATATCTGCAAAGAGTCAATGGAGGCATCTACCGTTACGGACTGAGCCATCAGAATGCTTGTATAGACTAGCAAAAGTATTAAGAAGCAAATTCTTTTCATGTCTTTTTTAACTACGTTTAGCGAACAAATTCATCAATGCTTTTACATAATCTTGATCAGTGCGTACCGACACGTTGTCTACACTGCTTTTGGTAAACACCTCGTTCAGTTCGCTTTGCTTATGTTGCCACCATTCATAATGGGCGCGACGAACGGCCTTTGATGAGGTATCAATCCACTGTTCATGGCCGGTTTCCGCATCTTTTATCTTCATCATGCCTACAGCCGGAAGTTCTTCTACACGACGGTCATATACCTGAATGGCTACTACATCATGCTTACGATTAGCTATGGTCAGTGCATTCTTGAAATCTTCTTGGTCGATGAAGTCAGAGAGCAGGAAGGCTGTACACCGTCTTTTCATTACGTTGGTCAGATACTCCAGCCCGATGCGGAGGTTTGTCCGTTTGCTTTCGGCACGGAAGTCAATCAGTTCACGAATGATGTAAAGTATGTGCTTACGTCCTTTCTTGGGAGGAATGAATTTCTCTATCTTGTCGGAAAAGAAGATAACCCCTATCTTGTCATTGTTCTGGATGGCTGAGAAAGCTAAGGTTGCGGCAATTTCTGTTACCATATCTTTCTTGAATTGCTTGATGGTGCCGAACTCCAAACTGCCGGACACGTCGACCAACAGCATAACAGTGAGTTCGCGTTCCTCTTCAAACACCTTCACGTAGGGTTTGTTGAAGCGAGCCGTTACATTCCAATCGATGTCGCGAATGTCATCCCCAAACTGATACTCACGTACTTCAGAAAAAGACATACCTCTGCCTTTGAAGGCAGAATGGTACTGGCCTGCAAAAATGTTGTTAGACAGTCCTTTGGTCTTTATTTCGATTTGCCTAACCTTTTTCAACAGTTCTGTTGTTTCCATGAATACGTTTACACCTTAATATATTAGGGTACTTCAACTTTGTTTAGAATCTGACTGATAATCTCATCGGCTGTCATGTCGCTAGCCTCTGCCTCGTAGGTCAAACCAATACGATGGCGGAGTACGTCGTGAGCTACCGCACGAACATCTTCCGGAATGACGTAGCCACGATGTTTAATGAACGCATAGCTACGGGCTGCAAGTGCTAAACTGATGGAAGCACGGGGCGAACCACCAAACCCAATCATACTCTTCAGTTCTTTTAAATCATATTTCTCCGGATAACGAGTGGCAAAGACGATGTCAACGATATATTTTTCGATTTTCTCATCCAGATAGACCTGACGAACCACTTTTCTGGCCTCCAGAATCTCTTCTGCCTTCATGATAGGTTTTACGATGTTCTTCTCTCCACTAATGTTTTGGCGGACAATCAGTTTCTCTTCTTCCAACTTCGGATAGTCGATAACTACCTTCAGCATAAAACGGTCAACCTGTGCCTCCGGAAGCGGATAGGTCCCCTCTTGTTCGATGGGGTTCTGTGTAGCCATTACCAAGAAGGGTTCAGGCAGTCGGAAGGTTTCTGGACCAATAGTAACCTGACGCTCCTGCATGGCTTCCAGCAAGGCACTCTGTACCTTTGCCGGTGCACGGTTTATTTCGTCGGCCAGTACGAAATTGGCAAACACGGGGCCTTTCTTAACCTGAAAACTTTCATCTTTTTGGCTGTAAACCATTGTACCTATTACATCGGCAGGGAGCAAGTCGGGTGTAAACTGAATACGACTATAGTTGGCATCGATAAGTGACGCTAATGTTTTAATCGCCAACGTTTTTGCAAGTCCCGGAACACCTTCCAGCAGCACGTGACCATCGGACAACAAGCCAATCAGCAATGAGTCTATCAGGTGTTTTTGTCCCACAATAACTTGATCCATACCGGCGGTCAAGTTGGTAATAAAAGAACTTTGTTTCTCTATTCGCTCGTTCAACTCGCGGATATCAATTACTTCAGCCATAGTTTATTTCTAATTTATTTGATTATACCTTACTATTTTTGCCTACCTAAGTTACTAACCTCTGCAGGGGTGTTATTTAGTTCCCAAAAGTACGGCAATAAATCAACCAGTGCAACTAATTTTCTTTAAAAAACTATGCTAAACCTTTAGGACATAAGATAGAGCGCAATATTATTGCTTCTTCAACTATAAAAATGACTCTAAAAGTCATGACAAGAAGACTTTCAGAGTCACTTCATCGGTATCATAACTCCTTGTAAAAGGTGTTGGTGTCGACTTTAGCTTTCCTTTTGAGAGAAATTAAAAGGGTGTTCCTTTTAAAAAAATACGTTACTTCTTTAAAGAAAATACGTCGTTTGTTCAAAGAAAGTATGTTGTTTATTCAAAGTATACAGCATCTTTGAACGTTACTGCCTTCTTGTCTTTCTCAGAGAGAAGCATCTGTTCGGGGGAGATGGGCCATTGGATGCCTATTGTTTCGTCAGAATAGAGAACTGAGGCTTCGGATTGCGGGGCGTAAGCATTGTCTACTTTGTAAGTGAAGATGGCTTCGTCGCTCAGTACCAGGAAGCCATGTGCAAAGCCGCGGGGGATGAAGAACTGACGTTTGTTCTCTTCGCTCAACTCTACGCTGACGTATTTACCAAAGGTGGAAGATGAATGACGCATATCAACGGCCACGTCCAAGACACGTCCTTTGATGACGCGTACCAGCTTAGCTTGGCTATGTTCGCCCTTTTGATAGTGCAATCCGCGAAGTACTCCGAAGGAAGATTTGCTTTCGTTGTCCTGAATAAAGTGTACCGGACCTACTTTTTCTTGAAACTCAGTCTCCATAAAGGCTTCCATGAAGTAGCCTCTGTCGTCATAAAACACCCTGGGTTCTATAATCCACAGGCCGTCTATTTCTGTTTGAATGTAGTTCATATGGCTTATAATATTTTATGTATGTTCAACTGAAGCCCCACGTTGTTGCCATAGATGTCGCCCATATCTAGCGCCAATCCAGCCTTGAAGCTCCATCCGGGTAGCCTTTTAGTGGGAGTGTAATATGCTGCTGCAAAGATACTAAAATTCTCTAAGATTGAAGGCGTTGGACGGAAAGGTGTACCCCAAGTACGGTTGAATGAGAGTTTGGCTACGTATCGCCAGCCCTCTCGCACCTTACCGCCGAAGCCCAGATGGAGGGCACGTACACGATTGTACTTGAATGCCATGTATCCATCCCCATTGTAGATGGGCGATGCGACCAGAGGATTGCCCATAGTCATGCCCCAATGTACCCATCCGGGATACCAGTCGTTATTATAATAATCGTCTGCTCCTCCGGTTTTCTTCACCACAGAGTTGTCTATTCCGTGCATCGGGCCGCTTTGATCGGTGCTCTGATAATACTCAATCACCACTCCGTCAATCACCGAAGGCTTCGTCATCTTCCACTCCAAGCCCCATAAACCATCCATGCCGTTGAACTTTCCCATGCCTGTAAAGTCGTCGTAGAAGTTTTCCAGATAGGCACTGAGTTCAAACTCTTGATGCCGATGTGTCAGTCGAATGTGTTCGCTCCCTAGGAAATTACCCTGGAAAGCTACCTGTTCGCCAAAGGGTTTGTCGCTTCCTCCGTGGGTGGGAATCAGGGCATGAAGATAGTCTGATAGTGAGTTCCCCAGGTCGCCCTCGTCTACTCCACCCACTTTCCTGCCACCAAACTGGGTGTCCATTACCAACCCGAGGTCCAATTGCCACTTACCTTGAGGGATGCCGATACGCAGAAAGAGGGCTTTGTGATGATACTTGATGTTACGAGTGTACCAACTTCCCTCTCCCACGGTCTTTTCCTGATAGCCGTTATCTGTAAACCAGCCATAGGAGAGTTCGCCTTTCAGCGATAGCTTGGGTAATACTTGAAGATACTCCGGAAGCCCAATCCACACCTGCGGAATGGGTTTTGCGTTACCCGACCACGTTAGTCCTCCGCTGCTCAACTCTTGGTTCAACAAGGGAGAGTCAAGTTCTTTACTTCCAAAGGATAATCCTAACCACTTGTAAGTAGCGTCCACGTAGGCTTGTTGAACGACAAACGTTGACGTGAAGCCTGCGGCTACGGCCATATCCAGTGCGGCTTTTACCTCCCATTGTCCGACACTTTTACCGTAGAAAGCAGCACCTCGAAGATAGGTATGATTGTCCAAAGAAGAGAGTCCGTGGTAATTACTTACCTGCCAGAGTGGCACATGACGGCCTCTATGTACGGTTGCGCCAAACTCCACAAACGACGTCAACTCCCCCTTCTCCGCCACTTGTGCCTGTAGCGATTGAGAGCAGAGTCCCATCAGTAACCATACTATCGTGAAGAAGATACGCATATTCGATGTCTTGGATTAAGAGAAAGCATCAATTAAACATCACTCGAATGGTACGAAACATGATTCTAAGGTCCAATCCCATCGTCCAATGACGGATGTACCATACGTCGTGTTCCACCCTTTGACGCATCTTTTCGCTGTTGTGGGTCTCACCTCGCAGGTTATGAATCTGTGCCCAACCGGTAATTCCGGGCTTTATTGCCAGTCGTTGTTCGTAGCAGGGAATCAGCCGACTGTAGTACTCGGTATGTAGAAGCATATGCGGACGGGGGCCAACTATACTCATCTCACCACGCAAAACGTTCCAGAATTGAGGTATTTCGTCCAGACTTGTGATGCGTAAGAATCTGCCCAAGGGGGTGATACGAGGGTCATCATCGTGTGCCTGCATCGTATCGGCTTCGTTACTGGGTAGCATGCTGCGAAACTTGTAGCAGACAAAAGGGTGCCCCTCTTTACCGGTTCGTTGCTGTTTGAACAGTATCTTTCCAGGCATTTTCCACTTGATAAGCCCACCTATTATCAGATAAGCTAAGGGAAAAATCAGTATCAAAACGAGTAGAGAGACACACACGTCCACCGTTCGTTTCGCCACTTGATGTCTCTTTTGTTGTAATGGATGAGTATCTATCGACATTGGAATAATCATTGAGTTGCTAACCATAACGTGAAAACTTACTGCTTATTGCCTCAGAAATAGCGAATCATACACCTTTCGAGTACTCTCCGCAATGTGTTTCCAGTCGTACTTACTGAGGTCGTAATGCAGTTTTTCGTTGCTTTCGGTCTGCAGTTGTCGCTCGATAGCCTCTTTCAAGGCATCGCTATTGCTGCATGTAAAGTAGCATTCGGCAGGCAGATTCACCTCCAAGTGTGCGGGAATGTCGCTGGTAAGTACCTTACATCCGCATGACAACGCTTCCAGCAGCACTATCGGAAGCCCTTCGTGAGCAGATGGAATAACAAACAACGTGGTCTCTTTGTAGAGCTGAACCAGCTCCTTTTTCTCAACAAACCCTAGCATATGTATGCGTTCGTCGCCATCAATCAGCATTTCCAATTGTGCTTCGTACACACGGTTACCAGCCGGACTTCCGGCAATAACCAGGTGGAGATCCGGTTCGTTCAGCATCTTGAAAGCATCAATCAGCGTGGCAAATTTCTTCTCACTCACCAGCCTGCCTACTGCAAGCAGGTATCGCTTACCATCCAAGCCTTGTCGAGAGAGATAGCTCCGGTCGCCGTTATCCTGCAACGAGGTCACTCCGTTGGGAATCAGCACCAACTTACTCTTGTTCTTCAGTCGATGAGCAACTTGCTTTTGAATGGTTTCGGAGATGACTATGAGGCGGTTACTCCAACGCAAAGCGCACGTTTCTCCCCATCGTAGTACATGTTTGGCACCGTTTCCCCACTTCTCACGTTCGTAGTCGGCACCGTGATGTGTCACAACGACTTTCATTCCCAACAAACGTGCAAGGGGAGCAAATAGTGCGGGACCGATGGCATGTATGTGCACCACGTCGGCATTTACCAGACGTGCGTAGATGACAGATAGGAATGTGTGGACGAAGGCTTCCAGATGTTTACTACGAAAGACAGCAATATCCTTCACCTTCACTCCTTTGTAACAGTCTGTTCGAGGCGGAGAAACGTATGCCGAGCGGCGGACAACCACCACCTCGTGTCGCTCGTCCTGCACCAAAGGATAGAGCTCTTCGCAATGCGTTTCCACACCTCCTTCTATGCCGGGTATGCCCCTAGTACCTGTTACTACTATCTTCATGTTATTTAATTTTCAACTTTAAGAGCCACAAAAGTAAGAGAAAAACTGCACTTCTCCAAGACAGAAGCTAACAAACTCCCTACTCTTCTTCCAGTAACACCGAAACTTAGCGATGTTACCATTTTGATGGTAAACACCTTACCATCCGATGGTAACATCGCCTTGTTTTAACCTGAATTCGATATAAGAAGCTCTGAAAGACTTGGTGGCAAAGCCACTCTCAATAACCGCAGACTTTCAAGTCCGTGGATAGGGTAATCGATTCCCTGAGTGCGCAAAGCCAGCCAAAAACTCGTTCGAATAAAAAGTTACAAAAATTCCTTAAAACGCCCATCATTTAAGCCCCAGATGACCGATTTTACCCCAAACGAGCCTCGTTTGATATTAAAATGCTCATCTTGGCCTCAAACGAGCCTCATTTGACCCCAAGATGGCCGTCTTGGCCTCAAACGAGCCTCATTTGACCTCAAGATGGCCGTCTTGGCTTCAAACGAGTGTCATTTGACCTCAAGATGGTCGTCTTGGCTTCAAACGAGTGTCATTTAACATCAAGCCGATTGGCCTGATGGCGGAGGGGCAGAAAATATTTATTTTTGGGCACATTACTATTGCGACTGGCTTCGCCACTCGGTCTTTCAGACCTTCTTATATCGAACTCTGGTTGTTTTAGTGTCGAAAACGGTAAGATGGCAAGTGGTTGTAGGTCAGATGGCTACTTATTTGTACATTCTTGCACAGAAAACGGGGAAAAGATGTTTTGGAGGTGTGATTGTCAACAAATATAGGACGAGCCTCTGTCAAATGTCGGTCAGCAGAGGAAGGTATGTTTGCAGGTATCGCTCCGCAGAGAAGTGTTGTAAAGTTTCGCAGGAGAGTACCTCGCGTTCAGGTATCGAAAGTGATTGGGTGAAGAGTTCGTGGATGCTGGAAGCCATCTCGGCATCGGTTTCAAACAGTCGGTTTAGGGACGAGGCAGTAAGTAGGTCGGGGATTCCTCCTACTCTTCTGCCCAAAACGGGCGTACCGCAGGCCATCGACTCCAACACACTCAAAGGGCAATTGTCGGGACAGACTGAGGGAGCAACGCAGAAATGTACCCGTTTCATCAGACGTACCACCTCCTCGGCCGCAATCTTTCCCAGGAAGAGAATGTTAGGAGCTGTATACTTCTTACGGAGTTCCTCCTCCAAAGGTCCGCTTCCGGCAATATAGAGTTTATAGGGCAGATTGGATGCCACACGGAGCAACGGCTCTATTCCCTTCTCCTCGGAAAGGCGTCCGATGTATGCGTAAGCTCCTTCCTCACGCTCTCTGCCCCCAATGTTTCGGATAAAGGCGGCCTTTTCGTGGCTTACAAAGTTGGGCAGGACGCAGAGTTGCTCCTCCTTGAATCCGGCTTTCAGCATCATTCCATGCAGAAATCGACTTGGACAGATGAAGAGGTCTGTCCACTCCGATAGCCTCTTCTTACTCCAAAAAGTAGACTCAGCCCAGGCTAACACCGAGGCAGGAAGGCTCTCTTTCATACACTTGCGGGAAATGACGGCGGATGGACGAGTCAGACACGCTTCACATCGCTCCCCCCGACATCGCAACAGGTAGGTGGGACAAAGTAGTTTATAGTCGTGCAACGTCCAGATTACCCTGCATCCGCGTTGCTTGGCAAGTTGTGCAACAATGGGTGAAAGATAGGAATGGATGTTGTTTAGTACCACCACTTGCGGTTTCCATTCGTCCAAAGCTTTGCACATCAGCCTCCTCACCTCGCCTACTCCGAACAGACGAGCTACGGCCTCAAGCTGCTCTCCACGGTGTAAATCGTTGAAATCCATCCAACGAGGCAGGAACTTTTCCTCACCCCGAGCCACCACGTTATCGGGATGTTGCATGCCGAAGTAATGCACCTCGTGCCCCATCTGTTGCAAGCCTTGTGCCAAGGCGTGCATATAAACGAAGTCTCCGCCACGGGGAAACAGGAACTTATTTACAAAGAGAATGGTCATGAGGCAGTATGTTTTGAACAGAGAATAACGACAAAGGCAATCAGTACTTCGGTTGCCACATAGACGTAAGCATAGCCAGAATCGTGGAATGTGGGTATGAAGCAGGCAAAAGCCACGCATGAAAGCAGGTTGGCTACCGACATGATGAGCACGTAACGTTTGATGCGTTGCTCGGCAAAGTACTTCTTATTGTAGCAAAAGCTGGCAGCTACAAAGGGCATGGCCAGGGTCATGATGCCAATCAGACCGGATAATTGAGGAATTACGGTGGCATCTATCTTGCCTAAACCATAAAGGTTCTCGGCAATGAAGTGGCGCAAAACGAAGGTCAAGCTCGAGGTTAGCAACGTCAATGTTACCAACGAGAAAGCCGTTCGTCCTACTACCGCGGAACTCTTTACGGCATATTCCTCCTTCGGGATGTTGTTCAATCGCACCAAAAGAACCGATGCTGCTTGTTGAATCCACGCCAATGGAGCTTGTATAATCTTTTGCGCGTAGGTGACGAGAGTGACCAATCCGGGTTGTACGTCGGCAAGCAGGTAGAGCGGAAAAGCGGAGGCAATCATGACAAGTAACTGATTCAGGGTGAATCCGATGATACGTTTACCGTAAACAGGTACGTAGGAAGGCCGGTAAAGTGCGAACTTCCAATGCAGTTTTTTCTTTAGAAACCACAACGCTCCCAGCAAGAAGAGCAGGCAAGCTCCGCAACTGCTGTACATCAGCAAAGAGACATCGTACGACGAAGCCAGCAACAAAAGGCAGACAACCGCGCATAAGTTCAGGGAGAAGTTGCAACAAAGCCCCAACGTAAAGTACTTGAAGGAGACCAGAATCTCACTCAGATAGAGGCTTACCGTCAGTAGAAAGGTCAGCGGGAAAAACATCACGTAGGTGGCAAAGTGGCGTTGCAACTCCTCGGAAGTCAGGTTAATGAACCACCTAGTGCCGATAGGCGTTACACCTATTATATATATAAGAAGCAACAATGCGGAAGTTACTAGGGCAAAAAGATAGAAGAAAGTGTTGTGGAACTCCATCTCTGCCTCGGCCGAAGTCCCGTTCCTCAACTTCATTGCCTGGGGTACGAGGATGGATGAGTTCAACGTCTGCACAATGATTCCCAGCAAGATGGCAATGTTATATAGGTAGAAAAAGAGGTCTGTTCCGCTTGTCGCCCCATAGTAGTATGCAACCAACATCTGCATAACAAAGGCAAAAGCCTTGCTTGCTATGCTGAAAACCGATGAATTGATTACACCTCGCTTATATGTTTCTTGCTTCAATCTCATGCTTTTGGTTGTAACAAAGTGCTAACAAGATAAGAATAAAGAGTCCTCGATTGTGTGTGAAGGTGGCATCGGCAACACCTTCAATCAGGAAGAAAGCGCATACCAGCCATACAAAGAGTTGTTGCTTGACCGGCAGAACATGCGTACTTCGCAGGATGAGAATCCAGAAATAGGCATATAAACCGGCTCCCACGACACCGAATTGTGCCAATCCGGGATAGTAAGCGTCACAAATAAACTCAGGATATTGTTTGGAAAGTCCCCATAGTTGGTCTATTCCATAGTCGGCGTAAATACCGGAATAATACTTGGCAGAAGCATATGAACCGAAGCTTCCTAAGCCACTTCCCAGGGGGAAGTAATCATAAAAGATGCGTCCGGACGTAAGCATCATGGCCGGACGACTCCACATTTCGCGGGAGTTCATCATACCGTCCACATAATACAACACAATCTTCTCCCAGGCAAGTACGATGGCTGCCACTCCAACCACACCACAAACCAGCATGGTTTTCCAATTCAATCGAAGGATTCCTCCCAACTTGATGTAGGTCACCAAACAGACGGCAACGGCCCAAGAACCGTAAAACTTGGCGCGAGTAGAGAAGAATCCGATGCTGAAAATCGCCACAAAGCAGGCCAAATCCACCCACTTTAGGCTGTTACAGTAGAGAAAAAGAGAGGCCGTGGCTATAGCTGCTGTAGCAAAACGTGAAGGATGACCAAAGAAATGGTGGTACGGATCGATTAATCCGATAATAAGTAGAAGTCCTCCTATCAGCAAACAAAGGATGCTTAAGAACCTCTTTTGCCTATCAGAGAAACGGGGAGCAATCACTAACGTACAATAAAAGCCCAGGAAAGGTTTCAGCTGAATGAGCAAATCGGTCAGTATAGCCTGTGGCTTATTACTGTGAATCAGGAGGGAATATACTGTATAAAAGAGGAAAATGGCGCAAACAATACCCAACGGACGTAACACTTTCCAGCTCTTTCGCTCCCATGCAACTATTCCTGCAAACAGAGTAAGGAAGAGCGCCATCAGTTCATCAAGGTAGGTAAGGTTCAGTGAATCGTAGAAGATAACGCCGAAAAGATAACCTACCAATAGGAACACGAAGAACAGATTGTTCTTAGAACAGACGACTTGCGACAAGTGCATACGCGAAACTGGTACTATGACTTACGATTGGAGAACAAACGAACACTGATGATGCACACCGACACCATGCAGGCAAGGATGAATGCAACCACTAACACGATGCTCTTTTTAGGGAATACGGGTTTGGCAGAGCAGTAGGCTGCATCGATTATTCGGCATGCCTGCTCGTCGGGAGCATTGGCTAATTCTTTTTCCTGAAGTTTCTGAAGTAAGAATAGATAGATGGTTTCCTTTATCTTTTGTTGGCGTTTCAGTTCGATGTACTCCCGTTCTTGTGTGGGTAATTGCATCAGTTGGTTGGTAACCGTATGGCTCTTTTGTTGTACCTTCTGTAGGCTTGCACGCAGACTTCGACGGGCTGCATCGATAGATTCGGCAAGCATTCTGCGCTGGTCGGTTAGTTGTTGTTCGGTAAGCACCAGAGCCGGATTGCCTTGCTGGGAGGACAAAAGCAGGCGCTGGCGGTCGAGAAGTAACTGATTGTAGAGCATAACGGACTTATCTCCGATGCCTTCAATCAACGGAACGGAGGCGTATTGGTTGTTAGGATTGTTGATGTAGTCTACAACATAATCCATCATTTTCAGTTGTACCTCCATCTCAAGCATGTTAGTTTCCAGTTCTTTTTGACCGGTAATGGCTGCTTGAGTATAGAGCATGGGGTCGGGAAGTTTATTCTCTTGCTTGTATTTTTCCAGACGATGCTCAATTAAAGATAGCTCGAAGGTGGTGCTATCCAGGCGTTCTTTGATGAATTGGGCATTGAGATTTGCCTCTTTCACCTTGACATTCTTGGAGTAACGGTTGTAACATTGCATCAAAGCATTCAGAAGGTCACATCCTCTCTGCTTGTTCTCGTTCTCGTTAACCAGACGTATAATGTCGGAGATGGTCTCTTCGGAGGCAGCATAAAGTTCATCTTTCACCATCTCTTCATACAACTTTTGCATCGGTGTGATGGTACTGGTAAAGTCGATGGATGGAGTGCCAGTATAGTCAGGATTAGAAGTAAGATGGATGTTTCCCACGGGAAGTTGCAGAACGTATGGTAAGGATTGCTCTTGAATCTTGATTGTTTTGAAGAGCTTGGACTTGACTTTCAGGTGCTTGATGCGTTTGTTCTCAAGCTCCAGTTCAATCTTGATGGGTTTGCTTATCGTATCAAGAAACCCTTCCGGAAAGAGGTAGTTGACCGGAGCATCGGTACCATAGAGCAACTTATGTTGGAGTTTATCCCACGTGCGATGCTCAATCTGATAGCCGGTTTGCAATAAGGCGGCAGTTACGTTAGTACGAGAAAGCAGGATAATTATCTCATCTTCCACGCTTGTATCAGACGTTACCCCACCCATCAGTGCGGCCAAGCCGGTGTTTTTTAGCATCTTCAGCTCCGACATCATGCCTTGTTGTTCGCGGATAAGTTGCATGCGGGAGTTGAATTCATACTCTTTCGGGGTGATAAGAATAAAGATTATAGCTCCTATCAGACAGACAAGGCCGACAGGAATATATATTCTCCAATAACTCAAGAACTTATGGAGCAAGACTCCGATATGTATGTTTTCGTCTTTCATAGGGTAACAAAGAGGTTATTTCACCAACAAAGCAATGGTCAAAGATGCCAGTACGGAGATGGCACTGATGATTGTAGAGGCCAATGAGACGTTGAACTGACCGTTCTGACTATACTTGGCGTTGCCTTTTCGTGCCTTATTAGGCTCTATGTAGAGTACATCGTTTTGCTGTAAATAGTAATAGGAGGAGTTAAAAAGGTCGGATGAAGTGAGGTCGAAGCGGTGGAACTCTTGCTTTCCATTACAATCGCGAATGAGCAAAACGTTGTTACGATTGCCATAAATGGTCAAATCTCCGGCCATTCCAATGGCATCCAGCACACTGATTCGTTCGTTAGGGACGTTGATGGTGCCCGGACGATTGACCTCCCCCAATACTGATACCTTGAAGTTTCGTATCTGTACGGTCACAATGGGCTCTTTAACATAACTGTTCAGACGTTCAGTCAACATCTCTGTTAGTTGGCTTCGGGTCATCCCTTCGACTTTAATTTTACCCAATACAGGAAAGGTAATCTCCCCGTTGGCGTCCACTAAATAGGTCTGAAGCATAGGAGTTGTAACCACACTTGTTTCTCCCGGGGCTAAGTAACTGCTTAGTGGCAGGTTGAACACGGCTACGGCTTGAGGGTCGATACCTGAAACGTTGATGGATAGTTGGTCGTCAGGCATGATGCGGATGTCGTAAGCTGTAGGGGTAGAAGTTTGCGTCGTGGCATCCAAATCTTGAAAATAGGCAATCGTGTCGGTAGTAGTACGACACGAAGTCAGCAGTATCAGGGTAGTAAAAAATATCAGTGCTGGTATCTTCATTGTATTATATCCTATTGTAAAAGATTGTTTATAGGGGACAAAGGTATTATTTCTAATTAAGAAAACGATGCTTTCCCGGCAAGAAAACGATGTGTTATGGTTATTATTGTGGTGCTATCTTCATAAATTGTTGAAAAGAAAAAGGGAAAGAACTTGGTGTATATTCAATATTTCATCTATTTTTGCAACATGATTGAATTAGCAAAGCACATAGAAACATTGTTGTTAGAGAATGATTGTGTGATTGTTCCCGGACTTGGAGGATTCGTAGCACATTATGTTCCTGCACAGTATGTTGAGGAGGAGAAGTCGTTTCTTCCCCCCGTTCGTCTCATAGGCTTCAATGCCAAACTACAGATGAACGACGGTTTGTTGGTGCAATCTTATATGGGAGTATATGGTACCACTTTCTCCGATGCAAGCAAACTTGTGGAGCATTCCGTCGGAGAAATCTTCACTCAACTGCATGAGAACGGGGTGGTTGAACTGAATAATGTAGGAAAACTCTCCTACTCTATGGAGGGAGATTATAGTTTTACACCTTATGATAATAAGATTGCCACTCCCCTGCTCTACGGACTTTCAAGTTTCGAAATGGAGAGCCTGACTGCCCTCAGACAGAGACGTGAGGAGAAACAGACACGACGTTCGACCTCTATGCTACCAAAAGAGACGAAGAAAATACGTTTTGAAATCCCCCTCAACTATACACACCTGTTGAATGCTGCTGCTATGGTGGCGGTAATTGTGTTGTCTTTTCTCATCTCTACTCCGATACAAAACACGGAAGTTGTTCGGGGAAATTATGCACAAATGTTGCCTGGAGAGTTGTTTGAACAGATTGAAAAGCACTCTTTAGCTGCTACTCCGGTAAGTGTAAGTCTGCAACAAACAACCCAACAACAACCTTCTGCCACGGGTAAACGTACAACGGCACCCGTAACAGTAAAGGAGGTGAAGGTGAAGAAGGAGGTTTCTACCACGAATGTAATGACTACGTCGAAGGCGGAATCTTCTACCGTAGCTGCAACAAAAGTTTCGACAACATTCCAACCGAAAGCGACAACCCCAAAACAAGCAAGCCATGTAGCGCAGAACGTTGTTAAACGTTATCATATCATTGTTGCCAGCTTACCATCTGAACGTGCGGCACAAGCAGAAGCTTCTTCTTTAATCAGTGAAGGGCATTCTGAAGCCAAAGTATTGGTTTGTGGCGATAAGATGCGCGTAAGTATAGCTTCTTTTGCATCCAATGACGAGGCCTCCAAAGCGGTAACTCAGCTTCGTCAGCAAGCTAAGTATCAGGGTGCTTGGGTTTTCAAAAAGTAAATCAAAACTTCAATTCCAATTCTAATAATAGTCAATGAAGCGTATCCGTTGTCCCAAATGTGAGAATTATCTGACATTTGATGAAACCAAATATAGCGAAGGACAGTCTCTCGTCTTTGTGTGCGAACATTGTAAAAAGCAGTTTAGTATTCGCTTAGGCAAAACAAAAATGAAAGCTCCGCAAAAGGAAGAAAGACCGGATGAAGGTGAGTTTAAAACGGCTCTAGGCAGTATTACAGTCATTGAAAACGTTTTTGGATTTAAACAAGTACTTCCTTTGCAGGAGGGAGACAATGTGATTGGTAGACGCCAAGCCGGTGCACCTATTGAAGTACCGATTGAAACTTCTGATATGAGTATGGATCGTCGCCATTGCATCCTCAACGTACGTAGGAATAAGCAGGGGGAAGTTATCTATACCTTGCGTGACGCTCCCAGTCTTACCGGTACTTTCTTAAACAATGAAATCCTGGGTGATAAGGACAGAGTGCGTATTGAAGACGGGGCTATCGTAACGATTGGTGCCACTACTTTTATTCTTCGGGCAGCAGAACCATCGGCAGAATAAGACTTCAACGCACAACTCTATGCCAGAAGCATATTACCTCAAATAAACTTAAAGCAAATAATATCTAATGAAACTATGAGTAACAAGCAACAATCCCCCTCTTTGGCACCTTTAAAGAGCTTCAGTCGTGCTTTTTGGACGTCTAATGTAGCTGAGATGTTGGAGCGTATGGCCTATTACGGTGTATTTATCGTGTTAACCATTTATCTTTCCAATATTCTTGGGTTTAACGATTTTGAAGCAAGTATGATATCCGGATTGTTCTCCGGAGGCTTATATCTACTTCCCATCTTTACCGGTGCATACGCTGATAAGATTGGCTTCCGTAAGTCGATGCTTCTTGCCTTCTCTCTTCTAACCATTGGTTATCTGGGTGTAGGCGTGTTGCCTACTCTATTGGAAGCTTCTGGTTTGGTAGAGTATGGGGAAACGGTTCGCTTTACAGGTCTGCCAACAAGTAGTCAGCGATGGATGATTGTACCGGTATTGGTTATTATTGTAATAGGTGGGTCGTTTATCAAATCCGTTATCTCAGCATCGGTAGCTAAAGAGACAACAGAGGCTACTCGTGCGCGCGGTTATTCCATCTTTTATATGGTAGTTAATCTGGGAGCATTTACAGGGAAAACTGTTATAGATCCTTTGAGAGAGGCGATAGGGCCTCATGCCTACATATATATCAACTACTTCTCAGCAGCGATGACTCTTTTAGCATTGGTTGCTATTGCTTTGTTTTACAAGTCTACTCACTCATCGGGTGAAGGAAAAACCATGAAAGAAATCGGACAGGGTTTTGTACGCATCTTTACTAACAAAAGATTGTTGTGTCTGGTACTGATTGTTACCGGCTTCTGGATGGTACAACAACAACTCTATGCTACTATGCCGAAATATGTTATTCGCATGGCAGGTGAAACAGCTAAGCCAGGATGGATTGCTAATGTGAATCCGTTTGTGGTAGTGTTGTGCGTAAATGTCATTACTCGTTGGATGGCTAAGCGTACAGCTATCACTTCTATGAACATTGGAATGTTTCTGATTCCTATATCAGCCTTGTTGATGGCATGTGGTAACATCTTTGAAAGTGATTTGATTACAGGTGTTAGCAATATAACTCTGATGATGATATTGGGTATTGTTGTTCAGGCTTTAGCCGAGTGTTTCATTTCACCACGATACTTGGAATACTTTTCATTACAAGCTCCCAAAGGAGAAGAAGGTATGTATCTGGGATTCAGTCACCTTGATTCATTCTTATCATCCGTATTTGGCTTTGGTATTGCCGGTATCTTACTTACAAAATATTGTCCGGATCCCGCCTTATTTGAAACACGAGAAGCTTGGGAAGCGGCAAGTGTAAATGCTCACTACATTTGGTATTACTTCGCTGCTATCGGTTTAATTGCAGCAATAGCTCTACTGGTTTTTGCCAAAGTAACCGAACATATGGATAAAAAGAAAGAAGCATAAGATGTTTTTTATCTATCTTTTGTGTATCTTTGCCGTCACTTTTTCAAAAGGTGACGGTTTTTTATTTAAAGACTTAGCATGAAAGTAAGATTTATAAGCCTTGCCAGTGGGAGTAGCGGCAATTGTTATTATATAGGTACAGAGAATTATGGTATATTGATTGATGCCGGAATTGCTGTACGTACTATCAGAAAAAGGTTGAATGAAGTGGGTATCGGTATGGAATCTATTCGTGCCGTGTTTATTACACATGATCATGCTGACCATATTAAAGGTGTAGGAGGTTTGGGAGAAAAGCTTAATATCCCTGTGTACACTACGGCTCTTATTCATGAAGGTATCAATAAAAGTTATTGCATGACCGAAAAACTCTCTACTTCTGTACGGTACTTGGAGAAACAACAGCCAATGCAATTAGAGGATATAACCATAGAATCGTTTGAAGTTCCGCACGATGGTACGGACAATGTTGGTTATTGTATTAGAATTGGAGATAAAGTATTCTCATTTTTGACAGATTTGGGTGAGATAACTCCCATTGCTGCAGAATATATTTGTAAGGCCAACTACCTGATTTTGGAAGCTAATTACGATGAAGAGATGTTGCGTATGGGTACATATGCCCAACATCTGAAAGAAAGAATTACTAGACGTACCGGTCATTTAAGCAATGCGGCTACAGCAGAATTCCTGGCGGAGAATATAACAGAGCACTTACGTTACGTTTGGTTGTGTCATTTAAGCAAAGAAAACAATCATCCGGAACTTGCTTACAAAACCGTAGAATGGAAGTTGCGCAACAAAGGAGTTATTGTTGGAAAGGATATTCAACTGTATGCTTTGAAGCGAACAACTCCTTCTGAGCTGTACGAGTTTGAATAAAAAAGTAGTTCTTCACATAAAAAACGTTTGTTTTTGTTTGCAAAGTAAGATAAAAGAACTACCTTTGCACCCGCAAACGAAAAAGCAAATGCACTCTTAGCTCAGTTGGTAGAGCAACTGACTCTTAATCAGTGGGTCCAGGGTTCGAATCCCTGAGGGTGTACAAAAGAAAGAGGGCGTGTCAAGAAATCGATACGTCCTCTTTCTTTTTTATAATTCTTTCTAGGTTAGCGGATTTAGTATTCTTCCTGAATAGTGTCCTCCCAATCAGTAGTTGCTGTGATGGTGAAAGAGTAAGTATCCCAATCAAAGAAAGGACCGGTGTATTCAGTGATATAACCGATGGTTAAGGGAACATGCTCATGAGTAACTTCTGCAAGAACAGCCTTTCCGGAATCCAAAGCTTTTACTGTGATGGTTACTTCGGAATCTTCTTTAGTTACGCTTTGTGCTAAGGGGAAGATAAATGCACTGATGGATTTGTTGGTCTGTCCTTTGAACTCGTCGTTAATTGTAATCGTTGCTGAGCGTTCGGTTGCTTCAGAACCAACTCCTGAGATGGCATTGAAGGCGGTGGCAGTTCCTTGAATATTCAAGGAGATTGTTGCTGCCTCTTCCGGAACTTCATTGGTCATAATCATCTTGAATTGTGCAACCGCTCGTTTTAGGATTACTTCGATGGACTGTTCTGAGTTCTTATCTACCTGGAATTCTTCGGAATAATAGAATGTATCCGTCACAGAATTATTTGTCCCAAACTTGATACTTGTAGGGTCTGTTAAAATTGCATGTGAAGTAGATTTATGACCGACAATCACCAAAGCATATGTTCCATATTTTACCTTCTCTACTGTCAGTGTTCCAAAATCTTCTGCACCGGATTCTTGTGTAACCTCTTTATATAGCGTGTACTTCTTGTCCTCACCGATGGTATAGATGGCCAAATCCAACTTTGTAAAAGCATCTGCTAATGTGGTTTCCGCACGTGTCATAGGTGTTTGTTTATAGGTGCTAGTCTTAAAGATTAAATTCTTCTCTCCCAAATCTTCCGGTTCATCGTTAATGGAATTGACGCAAGACGAAGAGATAAATAAAGACGCTGCAAGTAGCAGCATTTGTTTAAAGATATTTTTCATATGCTTGTTATTTTGTTTGCTCGTATGTTTGCCGCAAAGTTAACCTTTATTTTGGATAGTATTTTATGGATTGCGAAAAATAATAGTTTAGGGATAGTCATTTAATTCCTTCAATCTGAGTCAACCGGCAGACTATCCCGTATTTTTCCGATCAAACTCATCGCTTTTTATATCCTCGGCTCTGGTTTCGGGGCCGATTTTCTTGTTTTCAGTCACGTCTAGAGCCACCACTCCCGTAAAGCTATGTTCCACGCGTAGAACATCAGGCTGTAAGGGCGACTTGGACTGACTCTCGTCTTGCGAGGTGGACCACATTTGCTGTGTGGACGCCGAAGAAGATCAGCATGATCTCTGTCGACTTTATCCTCGCTGCCACCTTTCGTAGTCCGTAATGCTCCTTCTGAGTACCGAACGAGCCCTCCATCGCTGTTGCTCTCACTCTGGCAAGTTCCCTTTTGGTAGCATTCTTTATCTCATTCTTGCCGGTTCTTCCCTTCTGCGAGAACGAAGTATCTATTTTGTTATCCCGGCAGAACGTTCTGTTATCGTTTCCGGAGTAACCCTGGTCGCCACCTATCTTCTTCACTGCTACTCCTGTCAGTTTCTCTGCCAATGACACGCAATGCTTCAGTCTTGTACCCTCATTGAAGGCATTGAATGACAACTTCTCGATGAAAGAGATTCCGTCAATCAATATATTGTTGCACTTCGCGCCAAACTCAACAGTCTTAGTCTCCTTGCCTCTGACTATCGGTCTGATATGAGGTTTGGTAAGACTTACAATTCGGTTCGGGATGCTTTCGCGAGAATCACCACTCTTGAAGTGGTTCTTCTGCTGGCGATATACCCTTGTGATAGTCTCAAGCATATCCAACTGCTTGTCATTCAATAGCTCTTCATCGGGATGGACGCGCATCTGTCTGCGGATCTCACCGAGCATCTTCCCCAGCAATGCAAGCAGTCTCATTATCATCTTTCGCGTCTGCTTGTGAGTATGCTTGCGCTGCTTTCTGTAAGCCAGGTTTGCTTTCTCTATATCGTTGTACTTCGTCCTCAATCTATGTTCGCCAAGCTGAGAACTGATACCGCACATCATCTTGTACGTTCTCTCGACACATTCCCAAAGCAACTTCACGTCGGTAGGGAAACGCATCAGGCTCTCATAGCAACTTGCATCAGTATAAACTGTGTCAAGGCCCTTCATGTATGGATTCCAAGCATCAGCCAGCAACTTCTGCTGCTCCTGGATCTTCAACTTCTTGGACAACTCCAGCAGGATACAGTCAATCAGCTTGTAGTTTGTCAACTGGTTCTCAGGACTGATCCTGATTCCGCAGAAGATCTGATAATGGATGTTTCCATTCAGAGCCTCCATCAGTTTCGGAGCTGATAAGCCTGTATACATCTTCAAGAACGCCAATGCGGCCTTGCCCTCAGGAGTAAAGAAAGATTTTCTGCCTCGCTTAACTCTTATGCTCCTCGGTTTCTCTTCTATCAAGCCGAACGATATCGCCATCTCTCGAAGAGGAAGGAGTGACTTGATACGTCCAAGTTCCGATGTCTTGAAGGTCTCTACATATCGCTGATAAAAATCGTGCTCTGTAAACGCAATCTGTTGCTGAGTGTCAGATAAATTTCGTACTTTTGCCATGAGTTATTTTTGCTCATTTCCTCCGAAATTCACTTTTCCA
>JAGATY010000023.1 GCA_017621035.1 Bacteroides sp.
GTGTGGCAGAAGGGATAGACGCTGAATGCTGCGTTATATTGATATTGCTCACCCACAAACAGGTAGCGAATCTGTGCATCGTTGATGATGTATTGTGCTTGAGCCGCTGAGCTGGTAGCATAAAGGGGAACGGTAACAGCCCGGTTAGCAAAGGCTCCGAAGTCGGTAAACAGACACTCCGGCTTGTTCTGTGAGAAGATGCCGATGTTCTCCTCCTCTTTAACATCCAAGGCAACCAAAGCATTGGCAGCAATTCGGGCAGTCTTTGAAAACTCATTCCAAGAGATGGGAATCCATTGCGATGTTTCATAGTCCCTGTACTTCAGGGCAACGCGGTCGCCATACTTCTCTGCTTGGCGATGCACCATGACGGCTAAATGATGAACACTCATAATTCAAGCAAATTGTGATTATGCCACAAAGTTAATCGTTTCATTTGAAACTATTGGCATTTCCTACAAGTTTTTCTTCCTCCTTCTCAAAACTTGTTTTGATTTTGTTTCTACATTCTTTTAAGAAACCTTTTCGAGAATATTTTTCTTTTTCTTTAGAGGAGCATAGCGGGCTATGTGACGAGAAAGAAAAGAAAAAGAGACCGAAAAGGAGCTTCAAAGAAGTTGAAAGAGCCTTTTTGGAAAGAAAATCAAAACAAGTTTTCATAATTATCTGTATGTTTGCAGGCAGAAATCAAACTAATACATCCATGAATCCAGATATTTCCACCCTTACTGCCGAGGCTGTCGGTCTATTAAAATCACTCATTTCCATTCCCTCTATCAGCCGTGAAGAGCAACAGGCAGCCGATTGTTTGCAACAATATATTGAGATGCAAGGTATGGTCACCGGCCGAAAAGGCAATAATGTATGGTGCCTCAGCCCAATGTTTGACCTGAAGAAGCCTACTCTGTTGCTGAATTCCCACATCGATACCGTGAAACCGGTAAGTGGTTGGCGGAAAGACCCTTTTACCCCTGTGCAGGAGAGCAACGGAAAGTTATATGGCTTGGGCAGTAACGATGCCGGTGCCAGTGTGGTAAGCCTTCTGCAGGTATTCTTCACCCTCTGTCGGAAGACGCAACCTTACAACCTCATCTTCCTGGCTTCGTGTGAGGAAGAGGTTTCCGGAAAGACGGGTATTGAATGTGTGTTACCCGAACTCCCCCCTATTACCTTTGCTATCGTGGGTGAACCGACAGAAATGCAACCGGCTGTTGCCGAGAAGGGTCTGATGGTGTTGGATGTAACTGCTTATGGCCGCTCCGGACATGCTGCACGCAACGAGGGTGACAATGCCATCTACAAAGTGCTGGAAGATATTGCTTGGTTTCGTGACTACCGGTTTGAGAAGGAATCTCCTTTATTGGGAGCAGTCAAGATGAGTGTAACCATCCTGAATGCCGGTACACAGCACAACGTAGTGCCCGACCGCTGTACCTTTACGGTAGACATCCGCAGCAACGAGTGTTACAGCAATGAGCAACTCTTTGCAGAGATACAAAAGCACATTCATTGTGAAGCCAAGGCACGTTCTTTCCGTCTCAACTCTTCACATACACCCGAAGGACACCCCATTCTGCAACAAGCACTTCGTCTGGGGCGTACACCTTTTGGCTCTCCCACACTCAGTGATCAGGCGCTGATGCCTTTCCCCTCCATGAAGATGGGGCCTGGAAAAAGCAGCCGTTCACACACTGCGGATGAGTTCATCTTTGTGCACGAGATAGAAGAGGCCATTACCCTCTACCTGCAGTTGCTAGATGGAACAGCCTTCTAACCCGTGTGTTTAAATTTTCTCTGTTTAATTCGACTTTTTAAATCCAGCCTTGGGCAGCAAAGATTTGGTCCATCTTCTCCACTGTTTCTGTGCGATTCCAATCCGGACGGTTGGCAAATACTAAGTAGAAGAGGTCTTTTTCAGGGAAGCGACCTTCAAAGATAAGGAAGCCACCGTTGTCGCCTGTATGGTAGATTTTGCGCGGACGGTCTGTGCGATGCTCAATGAACCAGCCGTAGCCGTAGTCGGTTTCCGGAATGTCAGTGGCAATGCGGGGTGTGTGTGCCTCGTTACGCATGGCCTGACTCATCACCTTGTCTGAGTAGAGAGCTTTGTCCCACTTCAGGAACTCCAGCGGTGTGGTGTAGATACCTCCGTCAGCCTTAGTCCCGAAGAAGGTGGCTTCGCCGTAGTCACACTCTTCCCAGCGTCCGTCCTCGGAGCGGAAGTAGCCATACTTGTTTTCTCCTTCGGCCGGAACATAGGCGTGTGCCATGTTGGGAATGTTCTTACCCGGTTCGTAGTAGCAGGTCTGTTCCATGCCGGCAGGCAGGAAGATGTTGCGGTGCATCCATTCGTCAAACTGTTCACCGGTAGCTTTCTCCACAATCATCAGCATCAGTTGGAAAGTGGGGTTCTGATAGTCATATTGTGTGCCCGGTTCAAAGTCCAGCTGGTCGAGCTTCAGCATGAAGCGGGTAGTCTCGTCCTCTGCTGCAAAGCGTTTGAAGTCGTGAACGTTATCAAACGCTGTCTTGTACTTGGCAGTGTACTCTTTCCAAGCCTTGTCGTTACGGGGACGTGCGTCAGGGATACCCGATGTGTGTGACATCAGGTGGCGCAGGGTGATACGGGAGAAGAACTCAGCTTCAAACTCAGGGAAGAACTTGCTCACCGTGTCGTCCAGTGAGAGCTTGCCTTGTTCAGCCAGCAGACAGAGTGCCACGGCAGAGAACTGCTTGGAGACAGAACAGATGTTGAAAGTGGTGCGGTCGCTGATGGGAACCAGTGTGTCCATGCGTGCCAGTCCGAAACCTTTGTTGTAGACTACCGAGTCGCCACGCACCACCACTACGGCTGCGCCTGGTTCGTCGGCCTTGAATAGTTCACTGAAGAGTGAATCCAGCTGGTTGGAAACTTGGCAAACGTCGTCTGCCTGTTTGTTCTTGCATCCGCAGAGCTGCGTCATAAGCAATAGGAAGATTAAGGGATTGATAAATCTTTTCATACCGAACTAAATGTTTTGTCCGCTGCAAAGATAGTGTAAAGCAGGGGGAGAAACAAGTCAAGGAGCCATCTCTTTGACCCCTTGACTCCTTAACTACTTTAACTCCTTAATACTTGACTTCTTAACTTCTTAACTCCTTAACTACTTTTACTCCTCTGACTCCTTGAATCAGTTCCCTCCGCCACCGTTTCCGCCGGAGCCTTTCACGTCATCGTTGTTAATGGTGCGTTTAGCTTTCTTTACGCTGGCCTTCAGTTCGCCCATGCGGTAGCTGATGCTCATGCCGTAGCGAAGGTTATTGTTACGTCGCCAGGTGTCTTGTTGGAAAGAGGTATCGCCAGTGCTGGTGTTATAGTTACGGTACTTGCTGAAGAAGTTGTTGGCAAAGGCCGAGAGTGAGAGACGCTTCTTCAGGAACGACTTGCTGATGGAGAGACCATAGTCCAGGCTGCTGCCGGTCTTGCCCTGCAGCAGCACCCACGGCGTCTGCCCATAGATGTTCAGGCTGATGCGCCAGTCTTTGGGCAGTGTCTGTTGTGCACCACCAAAGGCGAAGAGGTTCCAGCCATCGTTTTTCAACCCGTTAGCACTCTTCAGATAGGTATAGCCGCCAAACAGATTGGCATAGATGCGGGTATTTTTGGTTGCGTTCCAGTTAATATAGCTGCTGAAGTTCAGGTTGCGGCTCTTACCAATGTTCTCATAGGTAGAGTAGAGCACATCTTGTCCCGTAGGGTTCTTGTAACCGGGTACTTCAGTATTGGGCACTACGTTGGTTACGCGATCTATGCTGTTGTTGGTGAAACCGTAACGCACCGAGAAGTTGATGTTGAACTTGGGAGTGAAGTTGCTGTAACTCAAATTGATAGAGTGTCCCTTTTCGCTCTCCAGATTAGGATTGCCTCGGCTCACGTTGGTGGGATTGCTGTCACTCAGATAAGGGTTCAGTGCCCAGATGCCCGGGCGATAGATACGCATGTTGTAGCCCAGGCGCAGGTTAGACATGTCGGTCAGCTTCAGCCCGATGGAGGCAGAGGGAACCACGTCGTCAAAATCCTTGCGGAAGTCATCGCCCTTGCCCAACACATACTTCACGTCTTGAATGGTGTGTTCGTAACGCACGCCCAATCTACCGGATAGCTTCTTCCACTTCAAACCATAGCCAAAGTAGGCAGCCAAGATGTCGTTCTGATGTTTGTAATGCGAACTGTTCTCCTCATCGTAACTGTATGTGTCGGTACCGGAGGGACGCTCAAAGCGGTCGTCTTCCGAGGTGTTGTCACGCATGATGTACTTCACACCGCCTTCCACTGTGTGTAACTTCCCGATGGGGGTGGTATAGTCAGCCTGGAAGGTCTGCTCGGTGGTGTTCTCACTACCGTCGGTGTACTGATCCTTGAGGCGGGTGATGAAGTCACTCCAGTCGGGTGCAGCATTCATGTCATTGTAATCAGAGTAGGAGTCGCTGCTGTTGGGACGGGTGTTTATCTTATAAGAGAGGGTAAACAGACGCCCCTTCACGCGGGCAGAGCTGCGCTGATAGTCAAGTCCGCCGTCGATGGAGTACCAGGAACTCTTGTTATTCCAGTCTGACTGATAGCGATACAGTTCATTACTTGTCAGAGGTGAGGTGGTGAGGTACTTAGTGATGCCGTAGCCCTTATTGTCGCCTCCCCACATGCCGAACGACATGCTGAGCAGGCGGAGTGTGTCAATCTCATAACTGGCCTCCAGGCTTCCGGACTGGAAACTGCCTTTGTTGTCGGAGAAGCCCGTGTTCTGCTGCACATACGAGCGGTCGGTCAGCTCGCCCAGTGTCTGCAGCGTGCCGCCAAAGTTGGCTTCCGGCTGGTTGCTGTAACTATAGTTGTAGCGACCGCTGACGGTGAGTTTTCCCTTCTGTACGGTACCGAAGAGGTTCCCGCCTACGCCACGGTTGCTCACGCTAGTGCCCACAGTCACAGTGTAACCCTCCATGCCGCTGCCTACTGTTATGATGTTGAGAATGCCGCCTACACCTTCGGCATCATATTTAGGCCCCGGGTTGGTGATTACTTCTATATTTTTGATGCTGTTGGCCGGCATGCTCTTCAGTACCTCGGTGGGATTGTTACTCATCATGTTGTTGGGTTTGCCGTTCACAAACACTTTGAAACTGCTGCTGCCGTTCACCTTGATGTTGTCTTCACCGTCCACCGTCACCAGCGGAACCTTGCGGAGCATCTCCAGCACACTGTTGCTCTTGGAGTCGGGGTCGTCCTGCACGTTGTACTCTATCTTGTCGATGTCTGCCTTTACCAGCGGTTTCTGCGCCACGATTTCTACCTGACCCAGCTCCTTGGTAGCATCGGTCACGTAAAGGGTACCGAGGTCCACCACCTTCTCATCGCTCTTCACGGCGAAATCTTTCACGATGGTGTTGCGGCCCACCGAGGAGATGGTGATGACGAAGTTACCCGTTCCCGCCACCTTTTCCTGGAAGCGGCCTTTCATGTCTGTAACCATCATCTTCACCGCCTGCTTGGGAGCTTCCTTGCGGGTAATCTTGATGGTGGCATAGGGTTCACCCTCTCCGGTAATAGAGTCCAGCAACACTCCCTTTACTTGAAACGATGTGCTGCCTGTGTTTTGAGCTGCCAGTGCAATGCTGCACAACGTCAGTGCCACCAGCAGAAGAGTTCTCATTTTCATGTGTGTTTGTTTTAGTGAGTATATGTGTTGATAACAGTTTATCCTATTAGACGTATGTATGCCCGATTTGTTACAAACAATGCTGCAAAAGTAGATGTATTTTTTTTTAGTACGTCAGCTTAGTCGTTAATATAAGTGATATTACTAAACCGCGCCCGTTAAAAGATTCTAACAGACTTATCCGGCTTCTGCTCTTCTTAAAATGAAAAGGTACACCGGATACGTTCGGCACACCTTATATATATAATCTTCTCACCCTCCGCACAGGTACCGATGTTGCACAAGATGCCATCTTATGCTGCACAAGATGGCATCTTGTGCAACACAAGTTGCCAACTTGTGCATGCTCTCTTTGAATGCGAAAGGAGAGGGGAGTAAGTGGAAAAGGTAATCGGTTAGGATGTGGAGGAAGGGAAGAACCTGTGAGGCGGCCGGTTCGTGAGTGACGGGGACGGCAGCCTAAAAGCTACTGAAGGGGTGTTTCATGAGATGCGAATTGTAGTAACGCACGTCGCCGGTTACCTCCTGACCAATGAAGGGGGGGAGTAGGAAAGACTCGGCCTCGTCTGCTAACTCTATCTCAGCCAGAATGAGACCCAGATTGTCGCCATAGAACTCATCTACCTCCCACACGTGTCCCTCGTAGCGCACCAGGTAACGTGTCTTGTCGATGATGCCCGGCTCACACAGCTGCATCAGCTCTTGCGCTTCGGGCAGGGGAATCTCTCTCTCCCACTCGTAACGGCTGGTACCTGAGGCATTGGAGGCTCCTTTGATGGTGAGGAAGCCCTGATTGTCGCGAATGCGAACGCGCACAGTTCTACCCCGTTGGCTGCTGATGTAGCCTTGCGTGATACGACTGTGCGCGTAAGCCAGCGCCTTAAACTCCCCGCAGACGAGGAACTTGCGCTCGATTTCTTGTGCCATAACCGGAAGAGATTAGCCAACGTATCGGCCCATCATCATCATTAGGAATGCCAGAATCAGTGCACATACACCGATGATGACTAACACTTTCTTGGCTTGCTTTTCTTCCTTCTTGCTTGTTTTGACTTTTTTCTTATTCTTTCCCATGGTGTTCTTTATGGCTAATTGTTTAACAATAGAACAAAGTAACGGGAAATAATGGAGGTGTGCAAGCGAAACGTGAAAAAAAACAGGCACAGACCTGTTTTTCACAGAATCTGTGCCTGTATAAGAACTTGAAAACAAGTCTATAGAAGGAATCGATTATCCGAAGAAACTTGATGAACCAAGCATAATCAACATGGTGTAGCCCAATACCAGACCTACAACACCCATGAAGATACCAACCTTGGCCATGTTTTTCTGTTCAATCATGCCTGTAGCGTGTGCCAAAGCATTGGGAGGAGTAGAAATAGGCAATACCATACCGAGTGATGAACCGATAGCCACACCGATGAGCAGAGTAGATACGCCACCGATGGAAGCCAAGTTCTCTTGCATACTCATACCGGCAACAGCCAAGATGGGAACCAGCAGGGCTGCAGTTGCAGTGTGGGAAATGAAGTTAGCCATAGCGTAGCAGATGAGGCCGGAACCAATAATCATCAGCATAGGTGGCCATGTGTCAAACGGAATAGAGTTGATTAGTGAGGTAGCCAAACCTGTCTCGTTCAGGGCAACACCCAGTGCGAAACCACCGGCAACCATCCAGAGTACAGACCAGCTGATTTCTTCCAGGTCGCGCTTAGTAATCACGCCGATGGCACAGAATACACCCACCGGAAGCATGGCAACCACGTTGGAGTTGACGCCTGTTACCTTGTCGAAGCACCACAGCAGTACGGTGATGGCGAAAGTAATGTACACCACGATAGAACGCCAGTCTTTCTTAGCCTCGCCCTCAATCTTCAGCTCAATCTGCTTCTGCTTGAAGGGGAAGAGCTTCAGCAACAGGAACCAGGCAATGACCAATACAATAATGGTGAAAGGAATCATGAAGACCATCCACTCACCGAAACCGATGTTCAGGTTCATACCTTCGGGGTCGTTCAAGTACTTCAACGCGATGGCATTAGGAGGAGTACCAATCGGGGTACCCATACCACCTACGTTGGCTGCTACGGGAATGGCCATGGCCAAAGCAATACGTCCCTTACCGTCGGCAGGCAAAGCCTTCAGTACCGGAGTAAGGAAGGTAAGCATCATGGCCGCAGTAGCTGTGTTGCTGAGGAACATGGAGAAGACACCGGTTACCACCAGGAAGCCCAGCAAAACATACTTAGACTGAGTACCGAAAGGCTTCAGCATGACACGTGCCAACATACTGTCCAGACCGGTCTTAGTAGCAGCAATGGCCAGGATGAAACCACCGATGAACAGCATGATGATGGGGTCGGCATAGCAGTGAAGAATAGATGCATACTTCACCGGAGTACCCAAGTTCTCAACACCGTTGAACAACCACAAGCTGCTTGAAGAGCAGGTAAAGAGCAGCAACACAACAACAACGGTTGAGGTAGTCCAAGCCGGAACAGGCTCAAGTACCCACATCAGGGTAGCCAGCACAAAGATGGCAATCACACGTTGTTGAATAGCGGTCAGCCCCTCAATGCCGAAAGATTCGGTAGGCAAGCACCACAATACCAGTGCCGTAACGATGGCAATGGCCAACTTGATAAAGCGAGAAGTGTTTCTGTTTTGGTCCAAACGCTTCTCTTTCTTCAGTTTCTGATAGGTCTCCACCATATGGAAACCTGTAAAGTTTTTAAACATAATAATGATATTAAGTGAACAATAATATTTCTCTTGTTTGGTAAGGGGGAGAGAAGTTAAGTAGTCGCTTCTAAAGTCTTTAAAGACATTAAGGACTTTAAAGACCTTATCTCTTTAACTATCAACTATCAACTGTCAACTATCAACTGTCAACTATCAACTATTAACTATCTCACCTTTCCACTTAAAAACTAAAAGGGGACTACTCCCCTTCTCCTGCAAATTCCATCAAATAAGCTTTGATGAAACCCTCTATCTTTCCGTCCATTACCCCGTTTACGTCCGACGTCTGGTAGTTGGTGCGGTGGTCTTTCACACGTCGGTCGTCGAAGACGTAGCTGCGAATCTGCGAGCCCCACTCAATCTTCTTCTTGCCTGCTTCCACTTTGGCTTGCTCGGCCATGCGGTGCTTCATCTCCTTGTCATACAACATGGAGCGCAGCAAACGAAGAGCATTCTCGCGGTTCTTCGGTTGGTCACGTGTTTCAGTATTTTCAATGAGGATTTCTTCTTCTTCCCCTGTATAAGGGTCTTTGTATTGATAGCGCAAACGTACACCGGACTCTACCTTATTAACGTTCTGTCCACCGGCGCCCCCACTTCGGAAGGTATCCCAGGAGATGCGAGCCGTTTCAATGTTCACCTCGATAGTGTCATCTACCAGCGGAGTGACAAATACAGAAGCAAAGGAGGTCATGCGCTTACCTTGTGCGTTGTAAGGAGAGACGCGCACCAGGCGATGCACACCGTTTTCTCCCTTCAGGTAGCCGTATGCATAGTCGCCTGAAATCTCTATGGTACAGGTCTTGATACCGGCCTCGTCTCCCTCTTGCAGGTTGGCTATGGTTGCCTTGTAGCCGTTGGTTTCAGCATAGCGCAGATACATGCGCATCAGCATGCTGGCCCAGTCTTGACTTTCGGTACCGCCTGCTCCGGAGTTAATCTTCAGCACACAATCCATTTGGTCGGCCTCTTCACGAAGCATGTTCTTTAGTTCCAATGCTTCTACGGCTTCAGCAGCTTTGGCAAAAGCCTCTTCCACCTCTTGTTCGCTTACCAATTCATCTTTATAGAAGTCAAAGGCCAGCTGCACCTCGTCGGAAAGAGTCTTTACCTCATTGTATCCGGCAATCCATTGTTGCAAACCTTTCACCTTCTTCATCTGTGCTTCAGCAGCTTTTTGGTCATCCCAGAAGCCGGGGGCTTGTGTCCGTAGCTGTTCTTCTTCTACCTGGATTTTCTTTCCCTCGATGTCAAGATAACGATTCAAAGCTTCCGTTCTCTCTTTAATATCTTTCAGTTGTTCGGCTGTTATCATACAGTTTTTGCACTTTTTCCTGTTTGAGGGTGCAAAGGTATTAAAAAAACAAATACTTTTGCATCTATAAACTTAATTAAGTAAGGCATGAGTAAAGTATTAAAGAATTTTGGCTTACTGCTGCTGATTTTCTTGGCAGTAGGCATGACGGGCTGTAGCAACAAGAAGTACAGTTACGAGACAGTTCCTAACGACCCGCTGAAGGCACGCATCTATACGTTGCCTAATGGACTGAAGGTGTACATGACAGTGAACAAGGAGACACCGCGCATCCAGACCTACATTGCTGTGCGTGTGGGTGGAAAGAACGACCCCGCTGAGACCACCGGTCTGGCACACTACTTTGAACACCTGATGTTCAAGGGCACAGAGAAGTTCGGCACACAGAACTATGAAGTAGAGAAACCTCTCTTGGATGAGATAGAGAAGAAGTTTGAAGTCTACCGTAAGACTACTGACGAGGCTGAACGCAAGGCCATCTATCACCAAATCGACAGCCTCTCTTACGAAGCCAGCAAACTGGCCATTCCCAATGAATACGACAAGCTGATGGCTGCCATCGGTGCCAACGGTACCAATGCCTACACCAGTTTCGACGTGACCTGCTACACAGAAGACATTCCCAGCAATCAAGTCGAGAACTGGGCTAAGATTCAGGCCGACCGTTTTGAGAACAATGTGATTCGTGGTTTCCACACCGAGCTGGAGACTGTTTATGAGGAGAAGAACATGTCACTGACGCGCGACAGCCGCAAGCTGAGTGAAGCCGTTCTGGCAGCTCTCTTCCCTCACCATCCTTACGGTACACAAACCGTGCTGGGTACACAGGATCACCTCAAGAATCCCTCCATCACCAACATCAAAAACTACTACAAGACCTGGTATGTTCCTAACAACATGGCCGTTTGTCTCAGTGGTGATTTCAATCCTGAAGAGATGATTGCTGTCATAGACAAATACTTTGGTCATCTGCAACCCAATCCTAACCTTCCCGTGCTGAATCTGCCGAAGGAGACGGAAGAGATTCAAGAGCCGGTAGTGCGCGAAGTGTATGGTCTCGAGGCAGAGAACATTGCTCTCGCCTGGCGTTTCCCCGGTGCAGCCAGCAAGGATGCTGAAGTGCTGAATGTCATTGCCCAGATTCTCTATAACGGGCAGGCCGGTCTCATCGACCTGGATTTGGCACAACAGCAGAAAACACTGAGTGCCTACGCTTACACCTGGAACCTGAGCGACTACAGCATCTTCTTCATGCAAGGCCGCCCCAAGCAGGGACAGACACTGGATGAGGTGAAGGAGTTGCTTTTGGGTGAACTGAAGAAACTGCGCGATGGTGACTTCGACGAGAAGATTCTGGAAGCCAACGTCAATAACTTCAAGCTCTATCAACAGCAACAGCTGGAGAGCAATGAAGGACGTGCCGACTGGTTTGTGAGCTCTTTTGTAAATGGTAGCAACTGGGCCGATGAAGTGACCGCTATCGACCGCATCTCCAAGCTCACCAAGCAGGAGATTGTGGAATTTGCCAACAAATACCTGAAGGAGAGTAATCTGGCTGTCATCTACAAACGTCAGGGAAAAGACCCCAATGAGAAGAAAATAGCCAAGCCGCAGATTACTCCTATCGTCATGAATCGCGACACAGCCAGTGCATTCTTACGCGAAATCCAGCAGACAGAGGTAGCTCCTATCGAGCCTGTCTTCCTGGACTATGACAAGGATCTCACCCAACTGAAGAGTGAAAGCGGTGTGCCCGTCATCTATAAGAAGAACGAGACCAACGATCTCTTCGAGTTGATGTATCTCTTCGACATGGGTAGTGAACACGATAAAGCCCTGAGTATGGCTGCCGAGTATCTGGAATATCTTGGTACAGACGAACTGAGTGCCGAAGAAATCAAGAGCCGCTTCTACCAACTGGCCTGCAGTTTCAGCGTCTATCCAGGCAGCAATCAGACCTTTGTTATCCTCAGCGGTCTGAACGAGAACCTCCCGCAAGCCATGCATCTCTTTGAAACCCTGCTGAGTAAAGCGAAAGCTGATGCCGACGTCTATGGCAAACTGGTGGAAGACAAACTGAAGGCTCGTCGCGATGCCAAACTCAGTCAGGCTCAGAACTTCTCCCGCCTAGCCACCTATGTGCAGTGGGGACCTCAGAACTCTGCCACCTATGTCCTTAGCGAAGCAGAACTGAAGGGCATGAATCCTCAGACTCTGGTTGAGTGCATCCACAACCTGAACGGTTTCGAACACCGCATCACTTACTATGGCCCCAGCACTTCTGAAGAGTTGTTGGCCATCATCAACAAAGAGCATAACGTTCCTGCTACCCTGAAGCCCATCCCCGAGGGTGCCAACTTCACCCAGCAGATTACCGACGAGACCAAGATATTCCTGGCTCCATACGATGCCAAGCAAATCTACATGTCGCAACTCTCTAACCGAGGTGAGAAGTATAATGCCGACCTGGAACCCGCCCGCCAGCTCTATAACGAGTACTTTGGTGGAGGCATGAACTCCATCGTCTTCCAGGAGATGCGTGAGAGTCGCGGACTGGCTTACTCTGCCTGGGCAACCATGAGCCGCCCCACACTGCTGAAGCATGACTACACCTTCCGCACGCAGATTGCCACACAGAACGACAAGATGATTGATGCCATCACAACCTTCAACGACATCATCAACAACATGCCTGAATCTGAAGCCGCCTTCAAGTTGGCTAAAGAGGGTATGATTGCTCGCCTGCGTACCGAGCGTATCACTAAGAGCGACATCATCTGGTCCTATATCAATGCACAACGTCTGGAGCAGAACGTGGATAGTCGCATCCGCCTCTACAACGATGTGCAGCAGATGACCCTCCAAGACGTCCTCAACTACCAACAGAAGTGGGTAAAAGGACGCACCTATCATTATGCCATCCTAGGTGATAAGAAGGAACTGGATATGGCTGCCCTGAAGAAGATAGGCCGCGTAATAGAACTGAAAACAGAAGACATCTTCGGATATTGATACTGAATCTCAAAAGGAGGTTGTATCAACAAAGTAATTCCTTAATTAGAAACACAGAGGCACGGAGTTTTTATTCTTCGTGCCTTTTTTATTCTCTGTACCATACAATAGAGATTATTACACATTCTCTCTTTGTTAAGATAGATTACCTGCTCAATCCAAACTCAGGGTTCACTTTTAAGGTTCAGGTTCATATAAACCTTCCCTACAGGTGGATTTGTGATATAAAAACAAGGCAAGTCTATAATAATCAAGTACTTATAATCCTACAGCAACCAATTCTAAAAGAGCAACTCCTTATTCCTTTCCCCATAGTTGTTGAAAGCGGATGTAAAGAATTATATCCTAAAAAAGGAAGTTCTTCCGAAAGCCTACTAGCCCCCTCAACTCCACCCAAAAGCCTCTCCCCGGCCCTCTCCGGAAGGAGAGGGAGTGGCTGCGCAGTGGATAATGTGTTGGGAAGTAGAAGTATCTGCACTCCCCCTCTACGAGGGGGTGGCACAACGTGACGGGGGAGGTTAAACCACCTTATATATAACTCTTATTTCAACTATCAATTATCAATTGCATTAACCTCCCCCGCCCTATGGGCACCCCCTCGTAGAGGGGGACTTTAGTTACCATCACTTTATGCCCCACCGCGCAGCCTAATTGTCAATTGTCAATTATCAATTATCAATTGTGAACCCCCTAGAGAGAGGCTTTTGGGGGGCTTTTCTTTAAAACTTCCCCCTCAAATCTTTAAAACTGCTAAGCCATTAGTTTTAAACCTCTGCGGCAGTAGTTTAAAACTTCTTACCCAAAAGTTTAAAACTATCTCATGTTTACAGCTTCAACATCCTATGGCTGTAGTTGTTGAATGACATCAGTTCGACTTATGGTCTGAAAGACCGGGTGGCATTGCCACTTTCAATAACCGCGGATTTTCAAGTCCGTGGATAGGGAACCCGATTCCTATCCATCCGTCTGAAAGACGGGGCCGCAGGCTATAAAAGTGTTGTTAGAGTTAACGAGTTAACGAGTTGACAAGACATAATGGTCTCGTCATCTTGTCAACTTTTCCTTTGTCAACTCTCATGGAAAATCAAAATATTCATACAATCAGCTTCTTCTTTTTAACAAATTGCTCTCCGGTGAAGGTTCATATGAA